>JBAWAM010000435.1:0-11866 GCA_049589315.1 Myxococcaceae bacterium | reverse complement strand
ATGAAGTCGCGAGCTCGGTCATCGACTCCCGCTCCTCCTTCGTCTCCCCCACCGCCAGACCGCCGATCGCGTATCCGTCGAACGCATGGGCGGTAAGGAACGCAGCACTCTCCTTGCGCAGCTTCGGATGCACGCCGCCCTGCACGATCGCGAAGAGCGACTGGGTCAGGTCGCCCAGGTTTCGCGTCGAGAGGCTCCGCAGGGCCCAGCGATGGGTGCGCTCCATCGCCTCGCGGGTCCCCGCCTCGTCGGTGGTGGAGTCGATGCACACGTCGAGCACCATCATGATGTCCGAGCCGATCGCCTGCTGCGTCTCGATGCTCCGCTCCGGACTGAGGAGCTGGCGGCTGTTGTCCCAGTAGCTGCGGAAGTTCGCACCCTTCTCGGTCAGCTCCCTGTCCCCCGGCAGCGAGAAGATCTGGAACCCGCCCGAGTCCGTCAGCACCGGTCGGTCCCAGTCGATGAAGCGGTGGATCCCTCCGAACTGCCGGAACACCTCCACGCCCGGACGGAGCATGAGGTGGTAGGTGTTGCCCAACATGATGGGGGCGCCCGTCTCGCGGACGTCATCGATCGAGAGGTTCCGCACGTGCGCATGGGTGCCCACGGCCATGAAGACCGGCGTCTGCACGGTCCCTCGGCGGGTATGAAGGAGACCCGCGCGCGCGCCGGAAGGGTCGGTCGCGACGAGTTCGTACTGGACGGGCCCGTTCGGGTCGGGACGGAGGCGATGCGCTGGCTGGGAACTCATGGGGGCTGGGTCTCTAACAGTTCGGCGCCTCCCGTCCATGGGAGGCCGCCTGCCCCCCTGGCTAGAAACGGGCGTCGCACCGGGGCGGAACATGGTATCCCCCGCCGCCCGTTCACTTTGGTCCGCGAGAGGGAAACGCCATGCCAAACATCCAGGTCACCAACGTCACCAAAGCCTATGGGCACAAGAAGCTGTTCGAGGACGTCAACGTCAGCTTCTCGGAGGGCCGTCGCTACGGCCTGACCGGCCCCAACGGCGCGGGCAAGTCGACCTTCATGAAGATCATGGCGGGCGCGATCGAGCCGGACATCGGTCAGGTCTCACGTCCGAGGCGCACGTCCGTCCTCAAGCAGGAGCACCACGGCTACGACGATCAGAAGGTCCTCGACGTGGTCCTGCAGGGAAACAAGATCCTCTGGGACGTGATGCAGGAGAAGGAGCGGCTGCTGGCGAAGCCGGAGATGTCCGACGAGGACGGCATGCGGCTCGCCGAGCTCGAAGGTGAGATCGCCGAAGAGAACGGCTACGCGGCGGAATCCGAGGCGGCCGAGCTCCTGAGCGGTCTGGGCATCGAAGAGAAGTTCCACGCGAAGCTGATGCGGGAGGTCCCGGGCGGGGTGAAAGTTCGCGTGCTCCTCTCGCAGGCCCTGTTCGGCAAGCCCGACGCGCTGCTCCTCGACGAGCCCACGAACGACCTCGACCTCGACTCCATCCGCTGGCTGGAGACGTTCCTCACCGGCTACGAGGGCGTGCTCATCACCATCTCGCACGACCGGCACTTCCTGAACGAGATCTGCACGCACATCGCCGACATCGATTACGAGGCGATCATCGTCTACACCGGCGGCTACGACGACATGATCATGGCCAAGGCGCAGCTCCGGAACCGCATCGAGTCGGAGAACGAAGAGAAGTCCAAGAAGGTCTCCCAGCTCCAGGACTTCGTGGCCCGCTTCTCCGCCGGTACGCGCGCCTCCCAGGTGCAGAGCCGGAAGAAGCAGCTCGAGAAGCTGCAGCTGTCGGACCTCAAGAAGTCGAACATCGAGCGGCCGTTCATCCGGTTCGAACAGAAGCGGCCTTCGGGCAAGCAGACCTGCAACCTGGAAGGCATCAGCAAGCGCTGGCCGGACGTGCTCGTCTGCGAGGACTTCCGCGCCCTGGTGACCCGCGGCGAGAAGGTCGCGATCATCGGCCCCAACGGCGTGGGCAAGACCACCCTGTGCAAGATGCTCGTCGGCGAGCTGCAGCCGGACGACGGCACGATCACCTGGGGACACGAGGCCAGCGTGGGCTATCTCGCGCAGGATCACCGCGCGAGCATCCCCAACGGGACCACCGCCGCCGACTACCTCCACTCCTTCGAACCGAAGGCGGAGAACCAGGAGATTCGCGGCCTGCTGGGACGGATGCTCTTCAAGGGCGAGGACGGCATGAAGTCGACCGACGCGCTGTCCGGTGGTGAGGCAGTGCGACTGATCATGTCGCGGCTCATGCTCACCAAGGACAACGTCCTCGTGCTCGACGAGCCGACGAACCACCTCGATCTCGAGTCGATCATCGCGCTCGGCGACGCCCTCAAGCGCTACGAAGGCACGGCCTTCGTCGTGTCCCACGACCGGGACCTGATCAGCACCTTCGCGGACCGGCTCTTCGCCTTCACGCCGTTCGGTCTGATCGACTTCGCCGGCAGCTACGACGAGTACCTGGCGAAGCACGGCGACGACTACCTGAAGGCGCGCCTGGGCGCGAAGTCGGCGCTGCGTTCGTAGGCCCTAGAACCTGTAGGCGATGCCCAGCAGCGCTTCGAGCGCGAACTCCGCGCTGCGCTCGTTCGTGCGGAACGTCGGCCCCATCTTCACGTTGAAGGTGGCGGCGAGGTCCCGGCTCACGAAGTACTCGATCCCGCCGCCGAACAGGAGCGGGATCCCGAAGTAACTCCCGGTGCCGAATAGCACGAACATCGGCATATCCATGCCGGCGTTGATCATGATCGCGCTGCCCACCGGGATCCCCAGGCTGAGCTTGATCGGAAGCGTCATGCCGACCTGGGTGAACGCTCGACGGAAGTAGAAGATCGGTCCGGGCGCGAACTCGAGCGCGAGCCCGAGGCGCTGTTGATCCAGCAGGTTGATCCGCGCAACGCCCTGAAGGCGAAGGCCCGGCACCACCTGGCGGACCATGCCTTCGAGGCCGTAGTTGAAGCCGAACCGGCCGCCGATGTCGAAGTTGCTCGTCACGCCGTGGAGAACCGTCGCTGAAATCCCCGGCCACCCCACCTGCCCTGCCAGCACCGTGTTCCCTGCGCCAAGCGTGTACCCCGAGTACACCGACCACGCTTGTCCGCGCGTGACGGTCGGCGCAGAGACCTCCACATCCTGGGCGCTCGCTGCGCCGGAGATCAGAATCGCGAGCAGGCCAACGAGCTTCGAGGCGAACGAACGCATACCCCTCCCTGGGTCGTACGGCCGGCAATCTACTCGCACTGCGTCAATCCCCAAGCCAATAGCCTGGCCGACGCCGTGTGTGCGTCACCTCGGCTGGCCGCGGTCGCGGGCGAGGGCGAGGAACGCGTTCACGAGCGCGTCCAGGCTCCGCGCGGCGCGCATGCGCGCGGCCTGCAGCGGCTCGTCGCTCCCGAGGTTCTCCCGCAGGTCGAAGTAGTACTTGATCTTCGGCTCGGTTCCGGAGGGCCGCAGCGTCACGCGCGAGCCGCCCTCCAGCGCGTAGGAGATCACGTTCGACGCAGGCAGCGTGAGCTTCTCCACGCCCTGCTGCGTCCGCCGCTCCCCCATCTGGTAGTCGTTCACCGCCTCCACGGCGAACTGGCCGATCCGGGAGGGCGGATCCTTCCGGAACGCGTCCATGATTCCCTTGATGACCTGCGCGCCTTCCGTCCCGGGGAACGTGAAGTTCACCTGGCGCGCCACGAACAAGCCGTGTCGGCGCTGGATCTCCTCCAGGTACCCCAGCACGGTGACGCCGCGGGCGTGGCACCACGACGCGAGATCCGCGAACACCAGCGCCGCGCCGATTCCGTCTTTGTCCCGGGCGACGGTGCCGACGGTGTAGCCCAGGGCCTCCTCGAATCCACAGACGAAGTTCGCGCCCTCGGTCCGCTCGCGCTCCATCGCGCGGTTGGCGATCCATTTGAAGCCGGTGAGCGTCTCGTCGTAGAGCGCCCCGAGGTCCTTCGCGATCACTCCCAGCTGTGGAGAGGAGACGATGGTGGTGATCACCAGCGGCTTCGACGGCGCAGGACGTGTCTGGGTCAGCAGATAGTGCCCCAACAGCACGCCAATCTCGTTGCCGCTCAGCATCCGGTGCTCGCCCGCCTCACCGCGCACCGCCACCGCGAGCCGGTCCGCGTCCGGGTCGTTGGCGAGCACCAGGTCGGCGCCCTTCTCCTCGGCCAGTTCGAGCGCCAGATCCATTGCTCCGGGCTCTTCGGGGTTGGGGAACCGCACCGTCGGGAACGAGCCGTCCGGCTCATGTTGCTCGACCACCGTCTGCAGCCCGGGGAACCCGGCCTGGAGGAACGCCTCCTCGATCCACGATCCCCCCACGCCGTGCAGGGCGGTGTAGACGATCTTCAGATCCGGCGCCGCTCCGGGATGACGACGCAGCGCGAGGATCGCCTCGAGATACGACTGACCGAGCTCGGGGCCGATCACCCGGTACAGGTCCTTCGCCTTCGCCTCGGCCAGCTCCATCAGCGGGACCTGGTTCGCCGGCTCGACCCGGTCGATCGCCTCGGCGATCCCCTTGTCGTGTGGAGGGACGATCTGCGCGCCGTTGCCCCAGTAGACCTTGTAGCCGTTGTACTCGGGCGGATTGTGGCTCGCCGTCACCATCACGGCGGCGGCAGCGCCCGTGTGGAGCACCGCATAGGACGTCACCGGCGTCGGCACCACGTCGGGGAAAACCAGCGCGGGGATCCCTTCGGCTGCGAGGACCCGCGCGGCGTCTTCGGCGAACTCGGGGCTCATCCGGCGACCGTCGCGGCCAATCACCACGCCGCGCTTCGCCACGTCTGGCACCTGCTGCTTGAGGTAGCGCGCGAGCCCGGCGGTCGTCCGACGCACCACCGCCCGGTTCATCCGGTTCGGTCCAGCGCCGATCACCCCTCGCAGCCCCGCCGTTCCGAACTCGAGCGACGCGGCGAACCGGTCCGTCAGCTCGGCATGCTCCGCCTTCCCGAGAAGCTCCGCCAGCTCACGCACCGTAGCCGGGTCCGGATCCGCCTTCTTCCACGCCTCCGCAACCCTGAGCACCTCTGCGACGTCCAAGGCCTGCCTCCCGATGCTTCGGCCCCCGGGGCCGAAATGATTCAACGGTAATCCGTCAGCTTCTTCCGGGTGGGACGTCCCTTCGGCGAGTCGTGTCCGCTCTGACAGGTGGTGCACAACTCTGCCCAGGGCATTGCCTTGAGGCGCCCGAGCAGGATGTCCTCCCCACACTGCTCGCACACGCCGAACTCATCCGGCTCGTCCCGCAGTTTCCGCAAGGCCTTCTCCAGCTTCGCGATGACCACCGCCTGGTTGCGGTTCCGGCTGGAGGCGATCGACTGCAGCATCTCGTTCAGAGGCTGCTCGTCCTCGTCTCCACCGACCTCCGCTTCGGAGGTGCGGTTCGGGTCGACCCGGACCGGCCCCTTCCCGGAGAGCTCCCGGAGAGCCTCGACGAGCTGCTGCTGGAATTGCTTTCGCTGTGCGGGCGTCATCAGTACTTCGCGTCGGACGTCTGTCCCTGGACGATGGCCACCGAAGCCGACGCACCGATGCGGTTCGCGCCGGCCCGGATCATCCTCATGGCGTCCTCGGTGGAGCGGATCCCGCCCGAGGCCTTCACGCCTGTGTCGTTGCCCACGATGCGCCTCATGAGGGCGACGTCCTCGGCCGTAGCGCCGCCCCCGCCGAACCCGGTCGAGGTCTTCACGAACGCGGCGCCCGCCGCCTTGGACAGCACGCACGCGGAGATCTTCTCGTCCTCCGTGAGCTGGCTCGTCTCGAGGATCACCTTCACCGGCCAGGGCTTCGACGCTTCGACCACCGCGGCGATGTCGCGGAGCACCAGGGCGAGGTCCTTCGCCTTCAGGGCGCCGATGTTGATGACCATGTCGATCTCACGCGCGCCGGCGCGGATCGCCTCCTGGGCCTCGAACGCCTTGGCCGCCGGAACCGTGGCACCGAGCGGGAACCCGACCACCGCGATCGGCACCGTGTTCGAGCCTTCGAGCGCACGCGCCGCGGTCGCAACGTGTGTCGCGTTGAGGCACACCGTGGCGAACCCGAACCGGACCGCCTCTTCGCACACCCTCAACACGTCCTCGCGGGTCGCGTCGGACTTGAGCAGCGTGTGGTCGATCAACGGCGCGAGGTCCGCCGGCGACTGGATCCTGGAAGCATCCTGAACCATGGCAGCGCGGTGTAGCGCACTTCCTCGACCGTCGGAAGGTCCGCTACTCTCCCGAAGCGATGTTCCAGCTGCGGCGCCTGCTCCTCGTCTTTGCGCTCCTTGCGTGCGCCCTCGCGTCCGCCGCAGGCCCGCTCCCCCTCCCCGAAGCCGGCCGGCTCACGGTGTATTTCCTCGACGTCGGTCAGGGGGACGCCTCGCTGATCGTCTCCCCCACCGGTCGCACGGTGCTGGTGGACGGTGGGCCTCCGGACGCTGCACGGTCGCTTGTCCAGCGGCTCGGCGAGGTCGTCCAGGGGCCGCTGGATCTCGTTCTCCTCACCCACCCGCATCTGGATCATCTGGGCGGGCTGACCGAGGTGCTCGCCCGGTTCGGCGCGCGCCGGTATCTGGATCCCGGCTTCGATCACCCGAGCTCGGCCTACCGGCAGCTCCTCGAGGCGGTCGCCGCTCACGAAATCCAGTACGTCGAGCCGCTCCTCGGCGAGGACGGCGAGCCCGTGACGATCGGGCTCGGCGGCGGCGCCTCACTCACCGTGTTGTGGCCGCGTCGGCCGGGCCAGGCGTTCCTGTCCGGGACGCGCTCGGATGCGAACGCGAACTCGATCGTGTTCCGACTGAGCTACGGGGAGACGTCCTTCCTCTTCACCGGCGACGCAGAGGCCGACACCGAGAACCTGCTGCTGCGCTCGGGTCAGGACCTGCGCGCCAGTGTGCTGAAGGTCGCGCACCACGGCAGCAGACACTCGAGCCAGGCGCCCTTCCTTACCCGGGTGAAGCCCGAGGCCGCGGTGATCTCCTGTGCGGCCGGAAACGAATACCGGCATCCGCATGGGAAGGCGCTTCAGCGGCTGCAGGCCGTCGGCGCGCGCGTGTTTCGCACGGACATCAGCGGCGACATCGTGGCGGTGAGCGACGGGAAGTCGCTCCGGCTCGACACAGTGAGCCCTCCGTCGGAGATGCCCTCGCGCGTCGAGGCGACCGCCAGCACCGGCCCCCCGCCCCTGGAGCGGCTTCCGAATCCTCCGGGATACTCGGCGAGCCGGCGCTCCGAGGTGTTCCACCTCGCCGACTGCCCGAACGTCCAGCAGATTCAACCGGGCAATCTGCTCCGGTTCGGCGAGCGCGCCGATGCGGCGAAGGGACGGCGACCGGCGAAGGACTGCAACCCGTGAGGGCGACAATCGATCGATTCGAAGGCGACGTCGCGGTGTTGCTCACCGAGTCGGGAGAGATCCACGTCGACCGCCGGAAGCTCGCTGAGGACGCTCGGGAGGGCGACGTCGTCGACGTCGACACGGGCGAGGTCGACCGCGATGCCACGGAGCGGCTGCGGTCGGAGGTGCAGAAGGCGCGTGAGCGCGCGCGGCGCCGCTCAGGTCCGGGGGGCTCCTTCGACCTTTGAGCCCTACATCGCGACGCCGACGATCAGCGGAATCTCGACGTCCACGTCGTCGCCGGAGAACTGGGCGAACACCATCCGCTTTGCGCGCGTCTTTAGACATTCGCCGAGGTTGGAGCTGTCGATGTCCTTGCGGTCGATCCCGGCGTTCTTCACCACGCCCGAGCTGGCCACGGTGGCGACCAGGTAGAACTTGGGCACGCGCAGGTTCGGGTTCTTCCGGAGCTCCTGCTCGATGCAGAACTGGAAGGCCGTCTGGTTGTTCGCCACGACCTTGGCAATCGACTCGTCGGAGGGGCCCCCCGAGCTCGTGTCGGTCGCCTTCTCCTCGGCGCCCTTGCGCAGCCTCGGGCCGACGCTCTTCTTGCTGGCATCCCCATACAGCGCGGCGAGCTCATCGGCGCTGGGCTTGTGCACGGGCGCGTCGATCTTTGGCCTGTTCGTCTCGGGAGCAGGCGCCGCATCCTTCGCGGCCGCTGCCGGCGTGACGCGGGTGACGTCCTTCTCCTTCTTCACCCGCCCCAGCAGACGATCACCGAGCCCGGCCATGCCCTCGCCCGAGAAGACCGACTGCTCGGTCACGTTCCCGGCGGAGTCGGTCTTCTTGAGCTTGAAGGCGGGGACCACCTCCAGGCTCGAAAGCAGGAGGAACACGCCCGCCAGCGCCGCGATGCCGCCGCCGACGAACGCGGCGATCTTCCAGGGAGGGTTGCGCTTGTTCACCCCCGCCTGGGCGATGAAGAACTGCGTCGCCTCTCCCGGAGGAGGCGCCATGGAGGGATCGAAGTCGCCGAGCGCGACGAAAGGGTCGTCTTTCGGCTTCGCTTTGGAGAGGGGCTCCTCGACGGCCTGCCGGGCCGGGTGACTCCCCGACGGCGGGAGGTCCGCGTCGGAGAACAACTCCCCGAACGACACGCCCTTCCCTTTCGCCGGCGCCTCGAGCGAGACGTCGCCCCGGTCGGGTGCCGGAGTCACTGCTGCAACGGGAACAGGGACCGCGGGAACGAAGAGCGAGGCGAGCTCGGCGACGTCCGAGCCGTGCTTCCAATCGGCCATTCCCGGCCGCCAGAAATAGGTCCGCCCATTGATTTCCCCGGCCCGGGCGAGCTCGGCCAGTCCGCGCAGATCGAAGGGCCCGCTCTGCTTGCCCTTGATCATCGCCAGCCATTCGGGGGAGGGGGCTGCTGCCGGCGCCGCGGCCTGCGGGGCGGCGCCTTCCTTGCGCAGACGCTCCACCTGCTCGATCGACATCATCGTGGTCCGCTCTTCTGCCGGCTCCTCCTGCAGCGGACCGACCACGGTGATGAGATGCTCGCAGTGTCTGCAACGGACCTTCACCGTCTTGCCGCGGACCTTGTCATCCGCAATGTTGTACCGGTGTTGGCAATTGTCGCAGATGAAGTTCACGTCGGCGTCCGTTTGAGGGTCGGGCATCAGACTAGCACAACATTCGCAACGCCGTTGACTTGCTCTGTGCCCTTCACTATGCACGCCGACCTTCGACTCATAGCCATTTCGAGGGTTTGGATGCCGGCCAAGGATCTCGGGACCAAGTACAGCTGCTTCAAGTGCGGAACCAAGTTCTACGACATGAAGAAGCCGGATCCGCTCTGCCCCAAGTGCGGCGCGGATCAACGTGAAAGCCCGGCGCTCAAGCCGGCATCCGAGTCTCGGCGTGGTCGCCTGTCGGCCGTGCCGCGTGCGGTGGAGCCAGCCGAGCCCGAGGCGAACGTTCTCGGTGAGGAGGAGGAGGAGGAGGATCTCGAGGCGATCGGCGACGAAGAGGTCGAAGGCGCCGAAGAGGAGATCTAGCTGTGCCGCTCCGCCGCCGTGCGATCAGCCCGGCGGCGAGTGATCCTCCGACATGTCGGTCCCAAACTCCTGCTGGATCCGGACAGGCGCAGTTGGTACTACCGCCGGGTTCGAACCAACTGAATATTTGCGGTTTCTACCGGAGGCTCGGGATTGCGGGATAAATTGTTGGCCCTGGTTGATCTCCAGACGGTCGATATGGAGATTGTTTCGCTTCGGAAGGCAGCCGAAGCCTGGCCGAAACAGATGGTCGAGCTCGAAAGCGAGCTCGCCGCGGCACGGTCGGCCGTAGAGGCAGAGCGGAACCGGGCCCTCGACATCGAGCGACAGAAGCGGACGCTCGAGCAGACCATCTCCGAGGACAAGGAGAAGGTGAAGAAGTGGGAGCAGCGGCTCGCCGAGCAGCGCTCCACCCGCGAGTACTCCGCCCTCGCCCGTGAGATCGACATCGCCCGGAAGGCAAACGTGACGATGCAGGAAGAGGTCGCGGACCTCGGACGGCAACTCGGCGCGGCGCGGGAAGCGGCATCAGCGAAGGAGACGGAGCTCTCCTCCACGATGACCCGCATCGGTGGTGAGATCGAGACGCTCCGCGCGAAGATGAACGAGTCCGAGGGCGAGGTCGCCGGCCTGAACCTGAAGCGCACGGAGGCCGCGAAGAAGGTCGACGCCACTCTTCTCCGGCGCTACGACACCGTCCGCAAGAGGAAGATGCCGGCGATGGTGCCCGTGGTCGAAGGGCGGTGCACCGGGTGCAACATGCACCTCCCGCCGCAGCTCAACTACCTGCTGCATGTATCGCTCGGCACCGACGTGTGCCCGTCGTGCAACCGGATCATCCACGCGGCCGCAGCGCTCGAGCCGAAGCCCGCGCACTGATCTCTGTATGCCTGCGGCGAAGGACGGCGACATCCTCCGGCACATCGCGCGCGAGGAGCCGCTCACGAGCACGCTGAAGTCGTACGGTCTCTCCAGGGAGGCGCTCACGCGTCTTCTGGAGCGCGCCGCAGAGCTGGTGGATCAGGCGCCAGCCCCCCCTCGCAAAGTTGAAGCAGCGCCCTCCCCGCCGGTGAAGACCGCTGCGGCTCCGGGCACGCGGATACGCGTGTATTCGGACGGCGCGGCGCGGGGAAATCCCGGTCCCGCCGGTGCTGGTGCGGTGCTCGTCGCGCCCGACGGGCAGGTCGTGGATCGACTCGGGAAGTACCTGGGGGTCCAGACCAACAACTTCGCCGAATACATGGGCCTGCTCCTCGGACTCGGGCGCGCGCGCGAGCTCGGGGTGACCGACGTCGAGGTCTACGCGGACAGCGAGCTGATGATCCGCCAGCTCGACGGGAAGTACCAGGTGAAGAGCCCCACCCTGCGCCCCCTATACGAGGACGCCAGGCGCCTGCTCAAGAGCTTCTCCCGGGTGAAGCTGGTGCACGTCCCGCGCGAGCTGAACAAGCCCGCGGACGAGATGAGCAATCGCGCCATCGATGAACGCATGTAGTCGCGAAAAGGGAGCCGCGCCTTGCGCCCAGTACTCGTCCTCTCGTCTCTGCTGACCCTTGCCGGCTGTGGCACTTCTCCGGCGCCAGGCACGTCAGAAGAACTGCTCCACTGTGACGACAAACCGCTCGTCCACTCCGTCCCTGCCCCCGGAACATCTCCCCACCTCGCGACCTGCTCGGACGCGTGCGGAAACGGGCTCAACCCGCCGACCGGAGGTCCCCATTGTGGGCAGACTTCGGCCTGCCGCGCGTTCACCGCGCCCGAGCCCGACTGCAAGTGGATCCACAACCTCGAGCACGGCCACGCGGTGCTCCTCTACAACTGCCCTGATGGCTGCCCTGAAATCGTCGAGAAGCTCACCGCGATCTGGCGGGATGCCGGATTCAACAAGCGCATCCTCCTGACGCCCTGGCCCGGTCTCCAGAAGAAGGTTGCCGCTGTCGTCTGGGGCTGGTCCTGGTCTGGCGACGAGGTGGATCGCGAGGCGATCGCCTGCGTTCTCTCCCACCAGGACGAAGCCGCCCCCGAAGCGGGCCTTTCCTGCTCCCCCTGAAAGAGGGAGGGATGACCGGACGTCGGATTCTGGGTTATAGGGACGGTGCCGGAGTGGCTGGGGTGAACGCTGGTTCCCCAGCAATGGGGGACGGGAGGAAAGTCCGAGCTCCACAGGGCAGGGTGCTGGCTAACGGCCAGTCGGGGTGACTCGCAGGAAAGTGCCACAGAAAACAAACCGCCGGTCCGCAAGGGTCGGTAAGGGTGAAACGGGGCGGTAAGAGCGCACCGCGTCCCTGGTGACAGGGACGGCACGGCAAACCCCACCTGGAGCAAGAGCCAATAGGGGAGCGTCTCGAAAGGGACACGGGTGGCCCGCCTGCTCCCGGGTGGCTCGCTGATGAGGTCCCTGGGCAACCAGGGCCCTAGACGAATGTTCGCTGCCCGTCCGAAAGGGCGGGTACAAAACTCGGCTTACAAGGCCACTCCGGCGTTTTTCT
>JBAWAM010000434.1:0-2420 GCA_049589315.1 Myxococcaceae bacterium | reverse complement strand
ATCGCGGCGGCGAGGTCGACCGGCGCCGACGCGATCCATCCAGGCTACGGCTTCCTCGCGGAGAACGAGGACTTCGCCCGCGCGTGCGTGGAGGCCGGGTGCGTGTTCATCGGTCCTCCGCCCGGGGCCATCGCGCTGATGGGGAACAAGCGGCAGGCGAAGCTGCGCATGCAGGCCGCTGGCGTGCCGTGCATCCCCGGATACGAGGCGGCGCAGCCGGGGGAATCACTGGACGACGAGGCGCTCGTCCGCGAAGGCGACCGCATCGGGTTTCCCGTGATGGTGAAAGCCGCGGCGGGCGGGGGAGGGCGCGGCATGCGCCTCGTCCGGAATTCTGGCGCGCTGCTCGACGCGATCCGCTCGGCGCGCTCAGAGGCGACCAACGCCTTCGGAAGCGGAGAACTCATCCTCGAGCGCGCCATCGAACGCGCGCGCCACGTCGAGGTGCAGGTCTTCGCCGACGAGCACGGCAACACCGTCCACCTGGGCGAACGCGACTGCTCGATTCAGCGGCGGCACCAGAAGGTGGTCGAAGAGAGCCCGTCGCCCGCCGTGACGCCCGCGCTTCGCGAACGCATGGGGATCGTCGCGGTACAGGCCGCACAGGCGATTGGCTATCGCGGCGCCGGGACCATCGAGTTCCTGCTTGCGCCGAACGGCGAGTTCTTCTTCATGGAGATGAACACGCGCCTGCAGGTGGAGCACCCGGTGACGGAGCTGGTGACGGGCGTTGATCTGGTCGAGTGGCAGCTGCGCGTTGCCGACGGCGAACCGCTTCCGCTGGCCCAATCGGAGCTCACCTTCCAGGGGCACGCCATCGAGGTGCGGCTGTGCGCGGAGGAGCCAGCGAGCGGTTTTCTTCCACAGACGGGGCGCTTGCTCGCGTGGGTACCGCCGGCGGGCGAAGGCATCCGGGTGGACGCGGGCGTACGCGAAGGCCAGGAGATCACGCCGTTCTACGACTCCATGCAGGCGAAGCTCGTCGCGCATGGGCCGGACCGGGAGACGGCACGCGAGCGACTCGCCGCGGCGCTCCGCGAGCTGATCGCATTCGGCGTTGCCACCAACGGTGCCTTCCTCCAGCACGTCCTCGCGCACGAGGCGTTCCGGTCCGGCCGGTACGACACGGGGTTCGTCGAGGCGCACCTACCGCTGGAATCGCTGCGGGCCATCGAGCAGTCCTCCATCGAGGAGCAGGCGGTTCTCGCCGCCCTGACCTTCCACGACGATGCCCTGGCGCTCGCCCGGAAGGGTGGTTTCGACGTGTCGCTCGTGGGCTGGAGCAATTCCTACGCACCGCCGGTGCCCGTCCTGCTGCAGGAGAACACCGCGGAGTTTCGCGTCGTGGTCCGCCCCGTCGCGCCCGAGGAGTACGAGGTGCGCATCGGGGATGCCCTGGTCGCGCTCGCGCTGCGTCCAGTCGCCGCCGATCGCGTCGAGATCGACCTGGCTGGAAGATGCCGGACCGTGCGCTACCGGCGCGCCGGCGCGAGCCTGTGGTGCTCGATCGACGGCGTCACCCGGCACGTCCGCGACATCACCTTCCGACCGCCCTCCGAACACGAGCGCGTCGCCGATGGCCGCATCCGCGCGCCGATGGATGGGCGGATCATCCAGGTCCGCGCCGAGGCCGGCACTCCGGTGACACGGGGCGATGTGATCGCCATGCTGGAATCGATGAAGATGGAGTCCCCGCTCGTCGCTCCCAGCGACGGCGTGCTCAGCGAGTTGAACGTCACGATCGGGGCACAGGTTTCGGCCCGCCAGGTTGTCGCGGTCGTCACCCCCGCACAAAAGGAGGTCGCATGAGTGAAGCCCCGCTGGTCAGATACGAGGTCTCGCGCAGTGTCGCGACGATCACGCTCGATTCGCCCCACAATCGCAACGCGCTGTCGCGGGCACTCGTCGAGCAGCTTCTCGACCGCCTGCGCGCCGCAAGGGCCGACGCCGATGTCCGCGCGGTCGTGCTCGCAGCGACGGGGCCAGTGTTCTGCGCCGGCGCAGATCTCTCGGAGATGACCCAGGGGAGCGGTAGCCAGACTCCCTCTGCGCTGCTCGAGGTGCTCCGCGCGATCGTGACCATGCCGCAGCCGGTCGTCGCGAAGGTCGCAGGTCAGGTGAGAGCAGGCGGCAATGGCATCGTCGGCGCATGTGACGTGGCGTTCGTCGCGGAGTCTGTGCGGTTCGCCTTCACCGAGGCGCGCCTGGGGGTGACCCCGGCGGTCATCTCGCTCACGACCCTGCCGCACCTGAGCACGCGCGCCGCGAGCCGCTACTACCTGACTGGCGAGGCGTTCGACGCCGCCGAGGCCGCCCGCATTGGCCTGGTCACCAGCGCGGTGCCGGAGGCTTCGCTCGACCGCGCCGTGGAGCAGGTGCTCGAGACGTTCCGGGCGTCGTCGCCGCAAGGCCTGCGCGAG
>JBAWAM010000433.1:0-2415 GCA_049589315.1 Myxococcaceae bacterium | reverse complement strand
CCAGCTTGTAGCGGAGCGCCACCCGCTGCGCGAGCGGCGGGTCCAGCTTGAGGTTCTGCTCGATCTCCGGGAGGCCGAAGAACACGAAGGAGATGAGCTTCTGCTCGGGGACCTCGAGGTTCAGCAGTCCCCGGAACTCTTCCATGATCTCCCGGGTCGCGAGCATCTGGGCTTCGTCGATGAGGACGACGGCCTTCTTGCCCGAGTCGTGGATCTGCAGGAGCCGCTGGTAGAGCTGGGTGAGCAGCGCCAGCTTCTCCTGGGCCGGGCTCTCCACGCCGAGCTGCAGCGCGATGCGCCGGAGCAGCCAGTTGGCGGTGACGCCCGAGTGGATGATGACCAGGAGCGCGGCCTCGTACTCGGACTCCGGGAGGGAGTCGAGCATCCGCCGAGCGAGCGTGGTCTTTCCCGCGCCGATGTCCCCCACGAGGATCGACAGACCCTTCATGTAGTGGACCGCGTGCAGCAACCGGGTCAGCGCCTGAGAGTGCTGGGCGCTGTTGTAGTAGAAGCGGCTGACCGGCGCGTTGGAGAAGGGCTCCGAGGAGAGCTCGAAGTAGTCGAGGTAGGTCATCTAGACGTACCCCACCTTGCCGGAGCGGGGGCCGGATGAACGCGGAGGCGCCGCCTGGAAACGGGGCGCGCGAGGCGGCAGCGGGTCCTCCTCGGGCTGCGCGATCGAGGCGAGCCGCTGGAGGTTCGCGGCGACGTTGCGGAAGCGGGGGTCCTCCGCGTGGACCGCCTCGAGGTGGTACAGCGCCTTCCCCAGGCTGCCCGCGGACTCCCACGCGGTCGCCAGCTCGAACCTGAGCGCCCGCGCCGTGTCCGGCGCCGCATGCTCGCTGGAGAGCGCCTGTTTGAACGCGTCCACCGCGTTCGGAGCTTCGCCCTTCATCATCTGGAGCAGGCCGATCATGGTGAGACAGTCGATCTCGCGCTTCTTGCCGAGACAGCCCTGACGGGCGACCTCGAACTCGCCGATCGCGTCGTCGAGGAGGCCCATCTCCTTGTAGGCGATGCCGAGGTCGTAGTGCGTGTCCACGTCCTCCGGCTTGACGATCTTCTCCAGGCCCTTCTTGAACTCGGAGAAGACCTCCTCGACGGAGACCTGGTAGTCGTCCGCAGCAGGCGCAGCGCCGCCGTCCTCTTCGCCGAGACCACCCAGCTCGTCCGCGAGCTCGGCGGCGAGATCGAACGCGTCCCTGCCCTCATCCGAGGCGACGAACGGTTCGGCCGCAGGCGGCGCCGCTTCGGGCGGGTAGACCTCCGTCGCGTAGGCGTCGGGCTGATACGACTCGGTCTCGAAGGCGGCGGTGTCGCCCGAGGCGCCGGACTCGAGCTGCTCGAGCCGCGCCATCAACTTCGTGCCGCGGGGGTGGCCGGGGAACGCGATGTGGATCGTCTCGAGGATCTCCCGCGCCTCCTCGAGCAACCCCTGGTCGAGGAAGAAGGAGGCCTCGTCGCACTCCTCGCCGGCAGGCTCCTCCTCTTCGGGAGCGGCGTCCACCTCGGCGTTCGCAGGCTCTTCGACCAGCTCGGCCGCGGCCTCCAGCGCGTACACGTCCTCGGCGTCGACGGGGTCGGCGTCCGGTGGTGCGTCCGGGATCTCGAAGGTCGCAGTGGGGACGTCGTTCCCGAAGTCGTCCTCGAAGACCGGCGACACGTCGGAGGCGTAGCTCTGCTCCGCGGCCGCGAGCGCCGGATCGTCGACGACGATGTCTGCGGTGAGCGGGTCGATGACGTCGTCGTCCGTGGTCGACGAGGCGATCGTCAGCGGCTCGTCGTCGTCGACGCTCTGCGCGAGGAGCGGCTCGTCGACGACCAGCGCCTCGTCCGAGACGACCTCCTCGACCTCGTCGTCCTGCAGCGAGGCGACGTAGGCGAGCGCATCCTCCGCCAGCGCATCGTTGGGCGCGTCGGCGACGATGATCTCCTCGTCGGTGGACTCGACGAGGATCGCGTCTTCGGCGACCGCCTCCTCAACCAGCGGCTCGGGATCCGACATCTCCCCCGTGCTCAGGACCGCGAGGAAGGCCGGGACCTCCGGATGGTGCGGGTTCTGCTGGAGTATCGTCGCGAGGTACGGCTGCGCGCGCTGGACCTCCTCGCGCCGGGTGCAGAGCCGGAGCACGTTGAGGAGCTGCTCCGACGCCGCCGCGGCATTGCTGGCGGCGACGTAGATGTTGTACGCCTTCTCGTGCGCGTCCAGATTCTCCGGATCGACCGCGAACACGCGGCGCAGGTGCTCCAGCGCCTTGTCGTGGAGCCCGTACTTCACGTAGACGTCGGTCTCCGTGAGCAGCTTCGCGAGCTGTTCGCGGGTGAGCCCGCCCCCTGCCTGCGGCTGCTGGGCCGGAGCCGGACGCGATGGGGCGGCCTGGGCGTACTGCGGCTGCGCACGCTGAGGTGCAGGTG
>JBAWAM010000432.1:0-2566 GCA_049589315.1 Myxococcaceae bacterium | reverse complement strand
ATGTCGATCACCGCGCCCAGCGTGCCGAAGCCGATCAGCGGCATCGGGATGAAGTACGGCAGCGACGCCGCCACCCCGTGCCGGCGCGCCATCAGGTAGTGCCCCATCTCGTGTGAACCGAGGATCGCCACCACCGACAGACTGAACAGCACGGGCCCGGTCAGATCGGAGAAGTCACGGCTCAACATGAACAGGTACGTCGCCGAGGTCGTGAGCAGCGTGGCCGCGAGCAGCGCCAGGTTCAGGAGCGGACGGTCTCCGGGGAGCAGGTGAGGGCGCGCCATAGGATTGAACAGTAAGGCGATTCTTGACTCGGAAAGCGCGGTTGTTATGACGAATGCCGCTTGAACGGAGGCCTGCCGAGCAGGCGGTGCCCTCCCGCAGGTCCATCGTCGTACTCCAGAGGAGCTACCCCATGAAGAAGGCATTCATTGCCGCGCTTGCTGCTTCCTCGCTCGTGGCGTGCACCAGCGTCGAGACCGCCGTCGTTTCTGCCAACGAGCTGACCGCGGAGGGCGGCGAGCCAATCGCGGTCATCCAGGGAACGTCGCTCGGCTTCACGCTGATCTTCCACATCATCGACATCGTCCAATCCGACCTCGACACCGCGGTGAACAAGCTCCTCATCGCCGAAGCGAAGGCCATGGGCGCCAGCAAGGTGGATCTCAAGACCGCGTTCACCACCCCGCGTCACGGCATCTTCGCGCTGGCCGGCGGCATCATCGGCTTCCCGGTCGCCACGGCCACCGGCATCGCGGTCAAGTAGTCGCTGCCGCAGCCTGGTCTGTATCGGCGGGGGTCCTCCTGTTAGAGGGCCCCCGTTTCGTTTTCCGGAGGCTCACGTGCGCCGCATCGTCCTCGCCCTGCTTGCCCTGTCGCTGGTGGTCGCCTGCCGGAAGCCTGCGGACACCGCCGCAGATCCGACCCTCCTGTCCCAGGTGAAGACCGCCCTCGCCGAGAGGGAGAAGAAGATCGCGAGCTACCAGATCGCCGGCGCGGTCGAGCAGGACGGCCAGCGTGCGGAGTTCGAGTTCGCCTATCGGGCCCCCGGTCGACTCAAGGGCACGCTGCTGGGCGAGGCCGCACGCACCTTCTCGTATGACGGCGATCGGCTCTTCGACCTGTCCCCGGCGGACAAGACGCTCACGTCCTACGAGATGAAGCTGCCGGAGGCGCAGAGCCGGCTCTACCTCACCCAGCTCTTCTCCAGCTTCGTGCCCGAAGGGTACCGGACGCCGCTGCTCGACTTCTCCCGCGCGCAGGTGAAGCGCGTGGCCCACCCGAAGGCCAGCGAGGCCGTGGAGCTGAGCAGCGAGACGAAGGACGAGGCCGGTTCGCTGATCCGGGTCGTGTACGTCCATCGCTGGCCGACCATGGACCTGCTCGAGCGCCGCCTCGAGACGGCGCAGGCCACGATGGTGATCGCGATCGAGGAGGAGCACTGCGCGGAGCGTCTGCGGTTGTGCATGCCGAAGAAGCTCGTGCAGCGCGTGGGCGACAAGGTCGGCGCGGTGACGGTGCTCTCGAAGGTCGATCTCGAGGCGACGGTGCCGGCGGAGGCCTTCACCCTGGTGGCCCCCGAGGGCTTCACCGCGAAGTCGATGCCTCTGCCCGGTGCGGGCGGCCAGGCAGGCGGGCGATAACCCCTGCATCGCCGGCTGCCGGTGCGCACTCTCCCCGGGTGACTCCCGAACCGACCGCCCTGTTCGTGAACACCGGCGCGCGTCACGGGCTGGAGCGCTTCGAAGAGGTTCGAAGCTGTCTACATGCCATGGGCGTGCCCCTGGTGTCCGCCGCGGCCTTCGACGATCCCGAAGCGCTGGTCCGGCAGGTGCGCGCGGCGGCGGACGCCGGCGTCCAGCGGATCGTGGTCGGCGGCGGGGATGGGACCCTCAGCGCGGCGGCGGGCGAGCTGGCCGGGAAGGACGTACGGATGGGCGTGCTGCCTCTGGGCACCGGGAACGACTTCGCCCGGAGCATGGGCATCCCGTCGGACCTCGCCTCCGCGTGCCGGGTCATCACCCTGGGCTCCGAGCGGCGCGTCGACGTCGGCCTGTCGAATGGCCGGGCCTTCCTGAACGCGGCGAGCATCGGGTTGAGCTCGGCGATCACCCGGCGGCTCACCCCCAACCTCAAGCGCCGGCTCGGCCGCGGTGCGTTCGCGGTGTCTGCGGCGACCGAGGCCATCTCCCACCGGCCGTTCCGCGCCCAGTTGGACGTCGACGGCGTTGCGCACGCCTTCGACGTGCACCAGGTGGTCGTCGCCAACGGGCGCTATCACGGAGGCGGAACGCTGGTCGCGCCGAACGCGAGCCCCGACGATCGGCGGCTCGACGTGTACGTCATCGAGTCGCGCCAGGCCGCCTCACCCGACGAGGAGGAGTCTGCGCGCGGACGTGTCCAGGATCTCTGGACGCTGTTCCGGGTGGGCGTGCTGCTCGTCCGGGGACGACACCTCGAACACCCGGCGGTCACCCACTTCCGCGCCACCCGGGTGCGGCTCGACGCCGAGCCGCCGCAGGAGGTGGACGTCGACGGCGAGCTGCGCGGCGAGACGCCGGTCGAG
>JBAWAM010000431.1:0-7369 GCA_049589315.1 Myxococcaceae bacterium | reverse complement strand
ACAGCCACGGGTGGAGCTGCCCGGCGGTGTCCCGCTGCATGTCGCAGTAGTAGAGGTGTTTGGCCGGAACGAGCCCCTTGCTCACCGCCAGGGTGCACGAGGTCACGGTCGGATCCGCCACATCGAGCTGGGTGCAGCGATAGTCCGCCGGATTGTAGTCGTAGCTCACCGGGAGCGGGACTCCGTTCCAGTCGTAGCAGGCCTTGGTCCCCGGCCCCTCGGCGTGTGGGTCCTGCCGCGGCTCGGTGTTGCACGTGTCCTGACGGATGAACCCATCGCAGCGGATCATCACGTCGCCGCGGTTGTTCTGCGGACCGTGGCCACTCAGCGAGATCGGCGTGCCGCTGACGTACTCACCCCCGTCATAGACCGAGGCGACGATGTTCGTCTTGAGCAGCGACCGGTGGTACCAGCGCAGCCGCGCGTAGAACTCCTCCCGGTCCATCAACTCCCGCAGGTCCTCCGGGCGGATCTCGCCGCGCGCAGCCACCTCCGCGTACTCCTCGAGCGAAGGCGGCCGGCCCAGCAGATCGAGGTAGAGCTGCCGCAGGTGGCGTTCGAGCGGAACCTGTCGTGAGGGGGCGTTCTGCGCGGAGGCCGCAGAGGCGAAGAGACCGAGGAGACATCCCAGCAACACTCCGGGAAGAGTGCGGCGCGTCGGCAACATGAATGATCTCCAGAACAGAGCGCGCCTCGTTAGAGCATGGTGAATGTTTGCCGCGCAACGATTCAGCGAACAATCGTATGTGACGGAAGGCTTTCGCCGTGTGCTTCCTGGATGCGCGCCGGTTTACGAAAGGCCCGCTCGGAGAAGCGACCCATGCGAACGCAGTTCGTACTTGTCGTGCTGATGCTTGCAGTTGCCCAGCCCACCTTCGCGAAGTCGATCGCCGAAGAGGGCTTCGATCACTCGTTCCCGGTCTACGCCAACGCGGGAAGCGGCTTCGCGGGACCGTGGAAGTTGGGCGGGTTCAATGCGCTCTCCGCGGGATATGTCCTGGAGCATGAGTCACTGTTCCATCCCGGGGTCCGGGCCTGTCGCGGAGGCAGCATCTCCGGTTTCGCGTTCACTGCGATCAACGGGACGGTACGCGACCTTGCTCGACCCCTGGGGGCGACCCCCACGACGTTCTACGTGAGCTTTCTCCTCCGGCCGGACGGAGTCCTGAACGAAGGCGCGTTCAACGGCTTCTTCGGGCTGACCCTGAACGGCAGCGCGGGTGAGCTCTTCGTCGGCAAATCCGGCGGTGGCACGATTGACGAGTACATCCTCGAATCCCGGGGTGGAGTTGGACAGGTCTCCTCGGGTGTCCGGGCGAAGGTCGGGAAGTCCGCCCTCCTGGTGGTGAAGGTGGAGCTCATGGCCGGACCCGACCTGATCACGCTCTTCGCGAACCCCAACCTTCGTCTCCCTGAACCGGGAAGTGGCGCCGTGAAATCGGACCTCGACCTGGGGACGGTTTCGAAGATCGGCCTCTATTCCACCGGCGCATTCAGGATCGACGACATCCGAATCGGCACGACGTGGGATGACGTGGTCGTCCCGATTGTCGGCGGTCCCCGCTCGCCTCATGCGAGCTGCGCCACCCCGTAGCCGGCTCGTTGGAGGCAATCGCCTCCATTGTCGGGCTGTTGAGCACATCGCAAGTCCAGTGCCCATTCGGCTACTTTCGCGCTGCAGCTTTCCGCCGCGAATGCACCCGAGGAACTCCTGAATGGCCTGGCGCCCGGTACTCCGTACGTCCTTCAACGCGCTGCTCGCCTCGGTCTTGTTGGCGGCATGTGGAGGCAAGACCGAACCGACGGCTGACCCGTGTCTGGACGTTGTCTGTACCGGAGACACTGTCTGCGCGCCCTCGACGGGGCAGTGCGTTCCCTCCGGCGGAGGGGCCGACGGCGGAAGCCTCCCGCAGGATGCCGGCACCCACGAACCGGACGCCGGCGCCTCCGACGGGGGCGCCGATGCCTGTGGCGGCTGCAGCGGCGCCACGCCTGTCTGCGACGAGGCCAGCGGTGCCTGTGTCCGCTGCAACGCCATCGAAGGCTGCTCAGGCCTGGCGCCGTTCTGCGATACCACCGTGAGCGGCGGGATCTGCGTGCAGTGCGCGAACGACGCCGACTGCGAGGGCCGCCCCGGCGCGCCCGTGTGCAACCAGGTCACGCGCCTGTGCGCGGCGTGCGTCACCGACGAGCAGTGTCCGGCGAGCGCGCCCGTGTGCGATCCGGGTTCGAATCTGTGCGTGCGCTGCACCGAGAATCGGGGCTGCGGCGGCAACACCCCGGTCTGTAACACCGAGATCCCCGGTGGATTCTGCGTGGGCTGTGTGGACTCTTCGCAGTGCACGACCGACGTCTCGGCCTCCCTCTGCGATCCCTCCAACGGAACGTGCGTCGGCTGCCTGAATGACGGACAGTGCCCGGCCGGAGCGCCGGTGTGCGATCCGTCCGTGAAGTCGTGCGTGGTGTGCACCGACGACAACGACTGCGGCGGGAACACGCCGCTCTGCGACAACTCGGTTCCGGGTGGACGCTGCGTGCAGTGCACCGGCCAGCCCGGCCAGTGCGGCGGCGCCACGCCGGTGTGCGATCCGACGACCGACAGCTGCGTGGAGTGCCTCGGCAGCGGCGACTGTTCCGACCCGGCGCGCCCGCTGTGTGATGGCAACAACCGTTGCGTCACCTGCACCGAGACGTCGGGCTGCTCCGGCGCGACGCCGATCTGCGATACCCGCGTTCCGGGCGGTGCCTGCGTCGCGTGCCTGAGCGCTCTCGATTGCGGCGGGGCCACGCCGGTGTGCAACCCCGCGACCCAGCGCTGTGTGCAGTGCGTCGACTCGCAGCAGTGCGGCAGCGCTTCGGTCTGCAACACCACGAACAACACCTGCGTGGGCTGCCTCGGCAACGCCGACTGCTCCTCCGCCGCCCCGTACTGCGAGAGCGCGACCTGCGTGCAGTGCCGTTCGGGCGCCGACTGTCAGAACCCCTCGCCCATCTGTGATGCGACCGCCTGCCGTGCCTGCGCGGTGGGGACCAACGAGTGCGGCCCCGGCAACTACTGCCCGAACGGAAGCTGCAAGAGCATCCCGGACACGTGCGCCACAGCTGAGCTCATCACCTTCCCCGCGGGCAGCGACACCGTCACCTTCACCGCGGACACCACGCTCGCGGCGGACGACGTCGACGGGACCTGCAACCCCAACGCGCGGGGTGCCGAACTGGTGTACCGGCTGAACCTCCCGGTGGCGAAGGACATCACGGTGACCGCGGTCCGCGCGGCGGGCAGCGACGCCAACCCGGTGCTGTTTGCCCGCTTCGGCAGCGCCGCGTGCAACTTCCCGGAGCTGCCCGCCTACTGCGCCGACGCCGAGAACGGCGGAAGCGAGACCCTGCGGATCATGAACCGCAGCGGCGACGTGTTCCTCTTCGTCGAGAGCTACGGCGCCACGCCCGGGGCCATCAACGTGACCGTCACCCTCGAGGAGGCCACGGTCGCGCCGAGCAACGATGCGTGCAGCACCGCGAAGCTCCTCACGTTCGACGCCAACGGCGTGGCCACCGAACGGGGCAACACCACCCTGGCGAGCAACAACAACGTCGGCGCTGACCCGGCCCCATCCTGCAGCTACACCGCGAAGGACGACGGTCGTGACGTGGTCTACCGGATGGTGCTGTCGTCACCGAAGGACGTGCAGATCACCGCCAGCCGGGAGGGGAGCTCGACGGTCTCCCCGGTCGTGTACGTGCGCAAGCCGGGCGCCTGCAACAGCCCCAACACCGTGGACGAGCTGGGCTGCCACTCCTCGCTCAATGGCGACCAGGCCACCGCCAACCTCGGCCTCCGCAACCTGGCAGCGGGCGAATACTTCATCTGGGTGGACAGCGCCCTCCAGACTGGGGGTCGCTTCCGGCTCGAGGTCCGGACCTCCGACCCGCTCCCGATTCCCCCCAACGACACCTGCGCAGGGGCGCAGACGCTGACGTTCACCGGCGGCGTGGCCGCAGTCACCGGCGATACCCGGGGAGCGTTCGACAGCCCCGAGAGCCCATTGGGCAGCGCGCCGACGTGCGGAAACGGGGACGGCTACGACGTCGTGTACAGCTTCCAGCTCGCCCAGCCGCAGGACGTGATCGTCGAGGTGACGCCGACCGGGGCCTCTCCCAGTCTCCGTCCGACGGTCTACCTGCGTCCCCTCGCCGCGTGTGAGAGTGGCCTGACGAACGACGAGCTTGCCTGCGCCGCTGCAACGTCGGTGGGTTCACCCGTGACCCAGCGCCTCTCCAGTCTCGGGGCCGGGAGCTACGCCCTGTGGGTGGACAGCCCGTCCGGTGCTGCCGGTTCCTTCCAGCTCGAGGTGCGGCTGGAGACGCCGCAGCCGCCGCCGTCGAACGACGTGTGCAGCGGCGCCCAGGCGCTCTCCTTCAGCAACGGCGTGGCTTCGGTCATCGGCTCCACCGGTACGGCCACGAACAGCCAGAACGGGGTGACCAACACGGCGCCGTCCTGCTCCTCGGGAGCGGGAAGCCAGGGCCGGGACGTCGTCTACAGCGTCACGCCCGCGACCGCGGCGCCGCTGAGCGTCGTCGTCGTTCCCGACCCGCTGGCCTCTGGCTTCCGCCCGGTCGTGTACGTCCGGAACGTCTGCGAGACGAACCAGTCGGCGAATCAGCTCGCATGCCAGGAGACCGACACGGTCGGGCACGTCGCCAGCGTGACGACCGGGACGCTCACGGCGGGGCAGCCCTACTCCGTCTATGTAGACGGGGCGAGGATGGGCGGCGGTGCGTTCCGGATGGACGCACGGCTGGGCGCGCCCCCCAACGACACCTGTGCGAGTGCGCGGACCATCGCGGTGACCACGCCGACCCAGGACAACCGCATCCTGGACAGCACGAACCTGGCGTCGAACGACTACGGAACGAACTCGCCCAATCCCTTCCCGACCCCGTGCACCAGGACCAGTCCGGGCAGAGACCTGGTGTTCCGGTTCGTGGCCCCACAGACCCGGAGCTACACCGCCACGCTCCAGCCAGACACCCGGTTCGACGCAGTCCTGTACCGGATGGAGGGAAGCTGCGCACCGACCTCTTGCGTCGAGGGGGTCGACAAGGGCCTGAGCTCGGGCGACCCCGAGGTGATGACGTTCAACGGGGTCGCCGGCACGACCTACTGGTTCGTCGTCGACGGGTACTCCAGCACCACGCCCGGAGGCTTCTCCTTCAAGGTCGAGTGAAGCGGGAGGCGATCGCCGCCCCGGTGCTGCTCGGCCCGAAGAAATGGACCTGCAGCTCGGGATCTTGTGAAGCTCGGCGCCCTTCCCATTCGAGGGTGCCCATGCGCAACACTGTCCTCCTGTTCGCTCTGCTGCTCCTGGCAGGATCTGCTCGCGCTGCTGACGGTGAGGTCCAGTGCGAGGGCATCGACGCGTTGGCCGTCGACATGGTCGAGGGCGCCGCGAAGGGCGGCACCAGGACCATCAGCTGGACGCGCAGCGACGACGAGTTGAGCCTGTCACTGAAGCGCGGGGCCGATGAGCGCACCTTTGCGCCGCCCTGCGCGCTCGCCCTTTACGAAGCGTTGGCGAAGCGCGGGGAGTACATGCCGGAGCTGGTGGTCCCCCTCCCCCATCAATACATCGTTCCGCTCGCCACCCGGGAGGCGGCCGCGCGCCGCGCCATCCGGGATCTCGACAGGTATCCGGAGAGCGAGCGGAACAGAGTGGCAGCGGCGCTGGTGGTCGCCGGCTACAAGGTGCCCGTGAAGGTGAGGTTCCAGAAGAGCGACGCCTTCGATCAGCAGACGGAGTTGGAGGCCGCGGCAAGGCAGGGCGACAAGGCGGCGCTGGCCGAGATTGAGCGCTTCGTCCTGTGCCGTGGGACGTTCCGGCCCAACGGCATCGAGCTGCTCGGTTACCTCAACACAAAGAGCGCGGCGGACACGGCGTACGAGCTCGCTCAGAAGTGTCCTCTCACCCTGGGCGCGGCGACGGCGGCGCTGGTGCGCATGAAGGACCCGAGGGCCTTCAAGGTGCTCGGGAAGGCGCTCGAGACGCGCAGCGCGAACGATGACCTCACCCGCGCCGTGATCGAATCCTTCACGCCGGCCCTGGGGAGCGAGCTGCGAAGGCTCGCAGCGAAGGACGTCTCCCGGGCAGACGACCTGCTGCAGCGCCTGAAGACAGCGGGAGTGATCAAGGACTGACCGAACCTGCGTGCGCGGGAAGCGACGCAACCTGTGCCCGAGCAACCGACACGCTGTGGGCGCGCGTTCGCGTCGTCGCGTCAGCCGAGCACTGCGAACGTCTGCTGGTTCATCGCCACCCGGGTTCGTCCGTGCCAGAGCTCCCGGAACTCCACGGTGAGCCCATCCCGGATTGCGACGACGCGCGCGCGGTGGAACAGCGGCTCGGCACCGGGGATGGTGGTGAGGTCCGCGGTGATCTCCGCGGTGAAGCTGACCGTGGCCATCGGGCGAACTGCGCTCTCCACGGTGAGCAGCGCCGGCCACCAGGCGTCGACCCGGCCGATCAACGTGGGCGTGTCCAGCACCGCCGGCGGATCCTTCTCGCGGATGTAGCCCTCCGCCACGGCTTCGGTCCCACCCGACAGCGGAAACGGCCCGGTGATTCGGTAGTCGTAGTGCTGGCTGAACACGGGTCCGAACGGAGGACCCACGGGAACGCTGTCCACGGCCGTCCACGGCGGCGCGTCCGGGGGATCCTCCGGTACGGTCGCGCGCGTCTCGGCCAGCGGCTGCGCGAACACGGCGCTCGCGCGCGCCTGCACCCGTCCGCCCTGCCGAAGCCGGGCGTCGATGAAGGTGGTCCGAGCGCCGTGGCGGAGCACCTCCACCTCGAGCTCGGCTTCTCGCGCCAACACCGGTCCGCACAGGTCGCCGGTCAGCGTACGCAGCGTCCGCGAGGGGTCCGGGCGTTCGGCCTCCATCGCCCGCACAAGCGTGCCCAGCACCAGCCCGCCGAACGCGCCTCTCCCCTGCTCCCAGCCCTCCGGGATCTGCGCCCGCCACAGCCCTTCACGCACGCGCTCGGTGGCGCTCGCCCGTTCGAACTCCGACGACATCCGTTCCGACCTCACCCTCCGCGGGTTCCACCGCGACTGCCCGGTTTCCGCCCGCCACTTCCCGGCCTGGGTCGGGAGATCGAGGTCTTGTCCGGGCTGCTTCGCCTCGTCGGCAACGGGGGCGGCGCTGCGCCGGCGCGGCGGGCGTCACGCTCCGCGATGGGATCACGCCTTGCCGGTTCGTCGGAGCGAACGGGCACCGGGACCCCTGCGCGTCGAGCCTGACGCTGGGCGATCGGATCGCGGTACGGCGAAGCCCCGCGCTCGCGCTCCGCCGAGATCGGCATCGAGG
>JBAWAM010000430.1:0-2954 GCA_049589315.1 Myxococcaceae bacterium | reverse complement strand
CGCCGATGGTGAGCTCGGCCCGTGGCAGCCGTTGAGCTCTCTTCCGACACCTCGGGCCTTAGGATGGAGCATCGTCGTCGGCGGGCGGATCTACGTCACCGGCGGCACCGCGGGCGCGAGCGGGCCGTCCTTCCCCGCGATCGACGAGGTCCGCTCTGCGCAGATCCTTCCGGATGGCAGCCTGGGCGTCTGGACATCGCAGCGGTCCCTTCCCGGGCCACGCCTGCGCCACGCGACGGCGACCTTCAACTCCGTGATCTACGTCGCCGGTGGATGCCCCGCCGACCCCTGCATCACGCCGTCGGACAACGTGTTCGCGGCGTCCGTGAATGACGACGGATCCCTGGGGCCCTGGTCCATGACGCGCTTCCCATCGGCTCGATACAACTTGAGCCTGGAGGCCTACAACGGCCGCCTGTACGCGATTGGCGGCGGGCAGGAGGTGCTGTTCGCGCCCATCAACGCCGACGGAACGCTGGGCGCCTGGGTCATGACCACGCTCCTCCCCGGACCCCTGCACGAACCCGCGACCACGATCTACGGCGGCCGGCTCTATGTCGCGGGTGGATACGACGCCACTTCCGTGGACACGGTCTTATCTGCCCCGATCCGGGCGGATGGAACGCTCGGGTCGTGGACGCAGGTCGGCACGCTGCCGTCCGCACGAGATACCGCCATCGCTGCGTACGATGGGAAGCTCTACGTGCTCGGCGGAGCCACCTCCAGCGCCCTGACTGATGATGTGCTGGTCGCCGACATCCTCGCAGACGGGACGCTCGGCCCCTGGCGCGACCTGACCAGGCTGCCCCGGGCAGTCGATGGTCAGATGGTGGTGGCCTACAATGGCGCCCTCTACGTCGCAGGCGGGTACGCCTCCGGCAACCAGATCCAGGACACGGTCTTCATCGCGCGCGTCCCCGGGCATGCTGGCACCGGAGATTGGACGTCGTTGTCGCCCTTTGCGACTCCCCGTTCCGGGCTTGCGAGCGTGACGAATGGCCGCTTCGCCTGGGTGATCGGCGGCTTAGGGACAGGCGTGGTCTACGACGATGTCCAGGTCGCCCCGATCAATCCCGACGGGACGCTGGGCGCCTGGAGGCTGACCACGCCGCTCCCCTCTCCCCGGCACGAGCACTCGGCCGTGGTCGTCGGCGACAGGATCTACGTGACCGGTGGACAGACGTCGGGCAGCGTCGAGCTCGATGAGGTCCTGAGCGCGACCATCCAGCCTGACGGAAGCCTGGGGCCGTGGGTCAACGAAGAGAGGTTCTCAGGACCGCGGCGCGCACACGCCAGCGTCGGCACCGGCGGCTATCTCTATGTCATCGGGGGAGACGCGGCGTCGACGCTCGCGGACGTGCAGCGCGCGCCCATCCTGTCGAATGGGAGTCTGGGACCGTGGAGCGCCACGACCTCGCTTCCGTTCGGGCGATACCTGCTGAAGGCGGTCGTGCACGGAGGCTTCATCTACGTGGTCGGCGGCGTGGAGCCGGCTCCAGCACTCAGCCAGCAGGTCCTGGTTGCGCCGGTGCTCTCCGGCGGTTCACTCGGTCCGTGGCAACCGGCAGGATCGGGCTCGATGTCGCACTGGGCCCACGATGTCGTGACAGCGAACGGGCACATCTACGTCCTTGGGGGTGAGCCGGTCCTCACCGAAGCGAAGGTCGCTCCGATCCTGGGGGACGGAACCCTCGGAAACTGGAACGCGATCTCGTTCGTCCCATCCGGGCTGAAGTCCCACGCCAGCTTCATCAACGCGGGCCGGCTGTATGTCCTCGGAGGGCTGAATCTCGCAGCCCAGTCGGCGGTATGGATGACGCCGCTCATCACGACGGCGCCGCGAGGCATCTACTCTCGCCGGTTCGATCTGGGGCCCGGAGTCGGGACGGTCGACAGCATCACGCTGGGCGGAACGCCGGGACGACAGGGCTCGGTCCAGCTCAGGTACCAGATCGCGCCGGAGTCGGGCGTCTACGGGCCGCTCGCCGAGAAGGGCAAGGTGCCCCTCGATGTGCCGGTCCCGCTCGGTGACGCGAATCCCCGATATCTGCGCGTCGAGCTCACGCTGGATGATGCAGAGGCCATCGCTGCTCCAGCGGATTGGGGCAAGGAGCGTGACATCGGGTCCATGTCCGTCGCGTGGACGGATCAGGATGCGACCGACGGAGGCGTCGATGCCGGGGTAGACCCGGGTGACGTCGACGGGGGAGTCGTTGGGGGCGAGGACGGAGGTCTCGGCGGCGCGCCGCGTCCCGGGCCGCTGCATGCGACGGTGGGCTGTGACTGCGGCGCGGGCGGAGCGGGCCCCGGAATCGGTCTGTTGGCGCTGCTGCTGCTCCGTTGTCGGCCCTCGCCCAGGGCATCAAGCGCCGCTCGACCCAGATTCCCACGAACGCGACCATCACGACCTCGAGTCCGAACGTCCAATGCAGGAGGAAGTTCGCGATCCACGAGCGATGCGCGGCCGGAACCGTAAAGAGAACGAACCGCTGATCCGACCAGGGATGAAGCCACGCAATGCCGCCGGCCACGGTGTCGAGGAGGAGATGAGCGAATACGTTCGGTAGCACCATCCACAGCGCGGTGACGAGCCATGGCGCTCGGAACGCCCGTGCGATGACGAGCCCCACGGCGCCGAGCGCGACCCAGTAGCTCGGAAGGTGCGTCCAGGAGGTAGAAGCGCAAGAGGTCCAGGTCTGGCGCGATCCAGCACCCAGAGAGCCCGAACGTCGGCGCTGGCGCGGTCCGTCGACCACACGCCGCTGTTGTAGGCCCCCGGGGCGACTCACTTCGGTCTGAACGCGCCCCTCACGGCCTCTGCGTACTCGGTCATGGCTGCGCGCACGTGCTTCTGCGGCTCTCGATCCTTCGACTCGATCCAGCGGTCGAGGCCAACGAGCATCGCATGCCAGAACCCCTGTCCGACGACCTGGGGGAGGACGTCGGTTGGGCGC
>JBAWAM010000429.1:0-4062 GCA_049589315.1 Myxococcaceae bacterium | reverse complement strand
AGCCCGTACTTCACGTAGACGTCGGTCTCCGTGAGCAGCTTCGCGAGCTGATCGCGGGTGAGCCCGCCCCCTGCCTGCGGCTGCTGGGCCGGAGCCGGACGCGATGGGGCGGCCTGGGCGTACTGCGGCTGCGCACGCTGAGGTGCAGGTGCAGGCGCCGGAGCGGAGCGGAGCGCCGCGCGGGCCTCGAGGTCCGGGTCGGCAGGATCGAGCTGCCGGACCTTCTCCCAGACCCGGTCGGCTTCGTTGGTGCGGTTCTGCTCCGCGTAGACCCGGGCCAGCTCCTTGTAGACGGAGATCGTCTTGGAGGTCTGCCCCAGCCCCTGGAATGCCTGGGCGAGCAGCGTGAGCGTCTCCACGTCGCGCGGGTCCGCCTTGAAGCAGATCTGCAGCCGGGCCAACGCGCGCTTCTGATCCCCCTTCTGGAGATACTGCGAAGCGAGTTCGCGGGAGAGCTGGAAGTCGTTCGGATCCAGCGCGACGAGCCGCTCCGCCACCCGGAGGTAGTCGTCGAGCCGGCTGTTGCGCTTGAGGTACTCAGCGGCGCGCTTGAACTCCTGCTGCGCCTCGGCGTTCATCGACTCGCGCGCGTAGAGCTCCGCGAGCTTGATCCGGGAGGCGACGTTCTCCGGATCCAGGTCCACCATCTTCTTGAGGATGTCCAGCGAGGCGCGGACGTTCCCGTTCTTGTCGTGGTGGTTGGCGACGGCCTGGAAGTAGGCCATCGCCTCGCTCATGAGCTGGTGCTGCTGGTGCAGCTCCGCGAGCTTGAGATTGATGTCGATCAGGCTCGGGTCGAGCTTGAGGACCTTCTTGAAGAGGGCGATGGCCTTCATCGAGAAGCCATCGTTTGCGTAGCTGTCGGCGACCCGGGTGAAGAAGGTGGCGGCCTGGACCGTGTCGTTCTTCTTCTCGTACAGCTCCCCGAGCTTGTGGAGGACACGCACGTCCTTCGGGTCAGCGTCGAGGACCTTGCTGTACTCCTTGATCGCCTTGTCGTACGCGCCTTTGGCGACCAGCTTCGCGGCGGCGTCGAGGATCTTGTTCTTGTCCATCGAAACGGGTCGTCCGAGGACTTACGAGGCTAACGGAACGATCAGCATTGGGTCAAGGAAGGACGCGCCCCTTCGGAGAGCATTTTCTGCTGGGAGATCCGATGGTTGCCTGCTCGGTTGAGCCCGTTTGCCAGGACTGGAATTCCAGCTACGGCGTCTCTTCGATGGCCTGCTTCAGGCGCCGCGAACCCTTCTCCGACGCGAGCAGTCGCTCGACCAGGCGGGTGTCGTAATCGCCGGCGAGGAAGCCCTCGTCCGCGAGCGCCGCCTTGTGGAACGGGATGTTCGTCCGGATGCCCTGGATGACGAATTCGCCCAGCGCGCGCTGCATGCGCTTGATTGCCGCCTCGCGGGTCTCCGCGTGGACGATCAGCTTGGCGATCATCGAGTCGTAGTGCGGCAGGACCGAGTAGTTCTCGTACGCCGCCGAGTCGATGCGCACCCCGAGCCCGCCGGGCGCGTTGTAGGCGGTGATCTTGCCCGGCCAGGGGGCAAAGGTGACCGGGTCCTCCGCGTTGATCCGGCACTCGATCGCCCAGCCCTTCATCGTCACCTCGTCCTGGGTGAGGTTGAGACGCTCGCCCCAGGCCAGGCGGATCTGCTCGCGGACCACGTCGACGCCGGTGACCATCTCGGTGACCGGGTGCTCGACCTGGACGCGGGTGTTCATCTCCATGAAGTAGAAGCGGCCCTGCTCGTCGAGCAGGTACTCGATGGTGCCGAGGTTCGTGTAGCCGATCTTCTTCATCGCCTCGACCGAGATGCGGCCCATCTCCTCGCGGAGCTCGGGGGTGAGCGCGGGAGACGGGCTCTCCTCGATCAGCTTCTGGTGGCGGCGCTGGACCGAGCACTCGCGCTCTCCGAGGTGGAGCACGTTGCCGTGGTTGTCCGCGATGATCTGGATTTCGATGTGGCGCGGCTTCTCGACGTACCGCTCCATGTACATGTCGCCGTTGCCGAACGCCGACACGGCCTCCGCCGAGGCCGTGGAGAAGGCCTGGGCCACCGCCTTGAAGTCGCGGACGATCTTCATGCCGCGGCCACCGCCGCCCGCCGCCGCCTTGAGGATGACCGGCAGGCCGATCTCCCTGGCAACCTTCTCCGCCTCCGCGGGATCCTTCAGCACGCCGGGCGAGCCCGGGAGCAGCGGGAGACCGGCCTCGCGCGCCGCCTCACGGGCGCGGACCTTGTTGCCCATCAGCTTGATGACACGCGGGTTCGGGCCGATGAAGCGGATCTTGCAGTTTTCGCAGACCTCCGCGAACTCCGCGTTTTCCGAGAGGAAGCCGTAGCCCGGATGGATGGCGTCGGCGTTGGTGATCTCCGCAGCCGAGAGGAGTGCCGGGACGTTGAGGTAGCTCTCCCGGGAGGCGGGCGGACCTATGCACACCGCCTCGTCCGCGAAGCGGACGTGGAGCGAGTGGACGTCCGCCGTCGAGTGGACGGCGACCGTGGCAATGCCCAGCTCGCGGGCAGCCCGGATGATGCGGAGGGCAATCTCTCCGCGGTTGGCGATGAGGATCTTCTTGAACACTAGACCTTCTCGATGCGGAACAGCGGTTGCCCGAACTCGACCGGCTGACCGTTCTCCACGAGAATCTCGGTGATCTTGCCGGAAAATTCGGACTCGATCTCGTTCATCAGCTTCATCGCTTCGACGATGCAGAGCGTCTTCCCCTTGCGGACGACAGAGCCCACTTCGACGAAGGAAGGCTGATCCGGTGCGGGCGAGCGGTAGAACGTCCCGACGAACGGCGACGTGACCACCTCGCCTGCCTTCTCCGGAGCGGGCGCAGCAGCGGGGGCCTGCGCGGGCGCGGCCCCCTGGGCGGCGACGGGGATCGACTGGACCGGAACCTGGAGCGGCGCCGGAGCAGCCGCGACCGTGACCCCCGGCCCCGCGGGCGCGTGAGCAGCCGCCATGAGCTGGGCGCCGGGCGACGCTCGGCGGATGAAGAGGCGCTCGTCCCCCTTCGTCCACTCCAGCCGGGTGACCTCCGAGGTTTCGAGGATCTCGATCACCTGACGGAGTGCGTCCACGTCGAGGCTGGTGGTGCTCTCGACGCGCGTCTCGCGCGCAGGCACGTTCCGGGCCGCGGCGGCGGGCGCCGCGGACTTACGCTTGCTGGCCATGATTGGAATCCCCTCCCCGTAGGGCTCAGACAGAGGCGACGCGCGTGAGGTACTTGCCGTCGCGGGTGTCGATCTTGAGGACGTCGCCCTCGTTGATGAACAGCGGGACGTTGACCGTGTATCCCGTCTCCAGCTGCGCCGGCTTCAGCGCGCCGGAGACCGTGTCGCCACGGATGCCCGGGTCGCACTTGGTGACCTTGAGGTCCACCGAGTTCGGGAGCGAAACGCCGATCGCCTTGCCGTTGTAGAAGAGAACGGAGGCGTTGATGTTCTCCTTCAGGAAGTTCTTCGCTTCGCCGAGCACGTCCTCGGTGAGGAAGGTCTGCTCGAAGGACTTGGTGTCCATGAAGTAGAACTCAGGGCCCTGGACATAGAGGTACTGCATCTCCTTCTCCTCGATGTCCGGCTTGCCGACCTTGTCGCCGCTCTTGAAGGTCGGCTGCAGCTGACGACCCGTGAGCAGGCTCTTGATCGAGGTCCGCACGAAGGCGGAACCCTTGCCAGGCTTCACGTGCTGGAAATCGATGATCTCGAACGGCTCGCCGTCGACCTCGATCTTCAGCCCCTTGCGGAATTCGGACGTATCGATGACACCGGCCATGGGTGCGACTCCTTCGCCTGCCTGAAAATTGGAGGCCGTGTCTAGCCGAACGCAACGCCGCCGGGAAGGGGGAAAGCAGCCGAGGGGGCGCGCGGAAAAAAATGAGGCCGGAGCGTTGGAGCGCGCCGGCCTCGGTACTGCGGAGGGAAGCTGTGAATACGTCGGAGTCCTAGAGTTCCGCCTTCACCTTCGGAGCGGTGATGCGGAGCACGTAGCGACCCTTGCCGTAGTTGCCTTCCGGCTTGAGGGCGAGCACCAGGAAGTACTCCTGGG
>JBAWAM010000428.1:0-15892 GCA_049589315.1 Myxococcaceae bacterium | reverse complement strand
CGCTGCTCAGCCAGGCCCTGGAGATCTCGAAGCAACGCGGCCTGGCCCGCTACGAGACGATCCAGAACGAGTTCAACCTCTACACGCGGGACAGTTTCGAGGGCCCGGTGCAGGACCTCTGTGTCCGCGAAGGGATCTCCGGCCTCGCGTACTACGGGCTGGCCTCAGGATTCCTCACCGGCAAGTATCGGTCGGAGGCGGACTTCTCGAAGAGCCCACGCGGCGCCCGCATGGCGAATTACCTCGACCAGAAGGGGCGCCGAATCCTCGCTGCGCTCGATGCCGTCTCGGCGCGCACCGGAGCGACGCTCGCCGAGATCTCCATCGCGTGGATCATCGCGCAACCGGGGATCGGCGCGCCCATCGCGTCGGCGACTTCGGTCGAGCAGTTGCAGAGCCTGATGCGCGGCGCGCGGCTGCAGCTCAGCGCCGAGGACTTGCGCGAGCTGACCGAGGCCGGCAGGTAGTTGCCTGCGCTTCGCGATCGTGCAACGCGCGAGCCCGCCATCCGTTCGCACCACGCGATGGCACGCCGCCCTCAACGCCGGGGGTGCGCCGATGGGACGTCACGCGGGGCGCTCGATGCGACCGTCGGCGTGTCGGGCGAACCTCCCCTCCTCGCGGGGGTGGACGGGCTCGTCGCTCTTCCACGGCCAGCCGCCGAATCCGGTGCGCTGGTACTCCTGGAAGGTCTGGATGATCTCCTCGCGGGAGTTCATCACGAAGGGGCCGTGCTGCACGACCGGCTCCTTGATCGGACGCCCCTGGAGCAAGAGCAGCTCGCTCTCCTCGGGACCGTTCTCGAGCGGCGCCTCGACGTCGGCGCGGAGCTCGACGCCTTGTCCGCCGGGGACCGCGCGGGCACCGATGCGGAGCTCCTTTCCGCTGAAGAAGTAGAGCGTCCGGTTGCTGCCGGGCGCGGCGGCGGGGAGCGTCCACTTCGCGCCGGGTGCCATCTTCAAGGTCCAGATCGCCACGTCGGTATCCGCACGCGTGGCCCATGACTTCGGCGGCCCCGGGGGCGCCTTCTGATCTCCGAGCCGACCCGCAATGACCGTCACCTCGGTCGTCCTTCCCGCCTCATCGCGCGCCACGTGCCTCGGGATGACGTCGTTCCAGAGCATGGTGAAGTGCGGCTCCACGAGCTTGTCGGCCTTCGGGAGGTTGAGCCAGATCTGGAACAGCTCCAATGGGTTCGCCTGTTCGCGACGGAGGAGCGGGAACATCTCCGAATGGAGGATGCCCTTCCCCGCCGTGAGCCACTGCACGTCCCCGCCGCCGAAGCGGGCAGCCGCTCCGAGCGAGTCGGAGTGATCGAGCAGGCCGCGTCGCACGATCGTCACGGTCTCGAAGCCACGGTGCGGGTGCTGCGGGAAACCGGGGACCTCGGCGCCGTGATACATGCGCCAGCCGTCCTTGAGTTCGAAGTCCTGGCCCATGTTGCGGCCGGCCAGCGAAGCCGCAGGCCCCATCCGCTCGTTTCCCGCCGGATACCGGTCGTCGTGGTGGACGCAGAAGAGGAACGGGTCGGGCGTCTCCCAGACGAACCCGAGTGGCTTGATGCTGAGGATGGCGCTCATGGGAAACGGCTCCTTCGTCTTGCTGGACGTATCGGTACAACTCGCGGTGGCGGTCGCGCCTGCCGCCGCAATCACCTGCAGCGCTTCTCTCCGGGTCAGTCCCTCGTCCACAGTTCACCTCGCGCGATGGGCCCGGCGACTGTACGGCACGCCCCGGGCAGGACTTCGAGTTAACCGGACCGGCAGCGCTCCGCATCCCGAGTTCGCACGGCTTGCCCGAGGTCTCGAGCGGGCACATCGCTCTACGTCGCTCGGTTGCTCACCTCCGGCCGGGGTCTGCCCTTCATAAAAAATACGCACGGACGAGCAGCTCCTGAACGTGGCGATCCAGGAGAACGTGCTCGCTCAGCTCGAGAACCTCCGCACGCATCCGGCGGTGGCGGCGAGGCTGGCGCGCGGCGCGCTCCGGCTCCACGCCTGGGTCTACAAGCTGGAGACGGGCGAGGTCTTCGCGTTCGATCCGGAGGAAGGACAGTTCCGGCCGCTCGTCGAGATCCACGGCACGCCATCACTCCTGAGGCCGATTGGGCGTGAGCGTCTGATCGCCTGAGCGAGGTCGGAAACGACATCGACCTGCGGGTGCGGACCCCGCCCGGGGACCGCATCCGTCGGCGCTGCAGCAACCCTCAGCGACGGCCATGCCGGCCATGACGGCCAGCCTTTCCGGCCTGGAACTCCTCCAGCGACAGGACGCCGTTTCCATCAGCATCGAGCTTCTTGAACCGGGCTTCGGCGCGCTGCTTCTGGGCCGCTTCGCGCTCAATCTGGTCGAGCTGCCCGTCGCGGTTCGCGTCGAACTTCTGGAGCATCTCCTGCCGCCGCTCCTCCATGCGGGCGCGCTTCGCTTCGCGCATCGCCTGCCGCTCGGACTCGTCGAGCTGACCATCGCGGTTCGCGTCGAACTTCTCGAGCACCTTCTCCCGCACGGGCCGGCCCTCGCCCGTCGCAGCCACGCTCACGCCCGCCACTGCCGCCGAGGCCAACAGCACCATCCCCAGCTTCTTTCCGATGAACCGTCGCATCCGACATCTCCTTTGAGTGGGTGGATGCCGTCTCGAAAAGCAACGCCCGTGCCACCGGCGATCACCGCGGATCCGCGCATTTCGACCCGGGTCTGCCGGCCGTTTCCGCAGGCTCGGGTGCGGATTTCGCACCAGCGCCTCGGACGGGAGCGTGGACAACGGCCATCTCCCTGCGGCGATCAGGAAAGGACCGTCAGCCCACCTTGATCGCTGTCAATTTCAGCGTGTCGCGGATGGAGAACTTGTGGGTGTACTCCCTTGATCCCCCCCGCTCCGCTGAAGATGATGCTCAGGCCTGCCGTCCGCCTTTCTACGTGTCCCGGTAGAACTTCCCCTGATATGGGGGGCAGGCTGCCGCTGCATCGACACTGGAGAAAGACGTGCTCCGCTACACCGCCGACATACGTACCCTCGCCTACCTGGCCATCACTGCTGCGCTGTCGGTGGTCCAGTGGAATCTGGACAGCATCAACCCCGCGCTCTACGTGCTGAGCCTCTTCACGGGCGTCTCCACGGCGGTGATCAGCCACAACCACAATCACCTCGGCATCTGGAAGTCGAGGGGGATGAACCTGCTCACCAGCTACGTCATCTCGCTCTACTACGGCTTCCCCGCCATCGGCTGGGTGCCGACCCACAACCAGATCCACCACAAGTACAACAACGGCGAGGGTGACAGCTCCCGATCGCCGAAGTTCTTCAAGCGCAATCACCTGCTCGCGCTGCTCGTCTATCCCACGCTCACGGGCATGGAGCAGAGCGGTGAGATTCGCCGGTACGTGTGGAATCTCCGGAAGCGCGACACCAAGACGTTCTTGTTTGCGGTTTCCGAGTTCGTCGTCTTCTTCGGGGTGATGGCGGCGCTCTTCCTGCTCGACTGGAAGAAGGCGATCCTGTTCTTCCTCATCCCGCAGCAGTTCGCGCTCTTCACGATCCAGGTCTTCAACTACGTGCAGCACGTGGAGACCGCGACCGGCAGCGAATGGAACCACTCGCGGAACTTCCTCTCGCCGATCCTGAACGCCCTGCTCTTCAACAACGGCTACCACACTGTCCACCACGCAAAGCCGGGCGTGCACTGGACGCAGACCCCCAAGCTGCACGCCGAAGTCGAGTCGAAGATCCACCCTGCCTTGCTGCAGAAGAGCTGGTGGGGCTACATGATCTGGACGTTCCTGCTCCGCCCGCTGGTGCCCGGCGCAGGGGCGCCAGTCATCCCCCACGGTTCGGTTCAGATGGACAAGGCTGCCTGATCTCGCGTGCCCGGGGGGAACACGCGCTGCCCAACGACCGGTTCTCGTCCACAGGGACGTTGAAGAACCGGCTACGCACACAACGAGGAGGCATGCGTGCCCCCAGAGAATGACCCCGACACCGCGGATGGATTCGCCGGGCTCGGACTTGGTCCTGAGCTGCTGTCCGCAATTACCGCGCTCGGTTACGAGGAACCCACCCCGGTGCAGCGTGCCGCCATTCCCCCACTGCTTCAGGGGAAGGACGTGCTCGGCCAGGCGGCGACCGGAACGGGCAAGACGGCGGCGTTCGCGCTGCCGATCCTGCAGAGGATCCGGCCCCGCGAAGCGGGACCGTTCGAGACCTCGGCGCTGATCGTCGCGCCCACGCGCGAGCTGGCCATGCAGGTCGCGGAGGCCGTGCACAAGTACGGGAGCAAGCTCGGCGTCTCGGTCCTGCCGGTCTACGGCGGCCAGGACATTGGTCAGCAGCTCCGCCGGCTCAAGCGCGGCGTCGACGTCGTCATCGCCACCCCCGGGCGAGCGCTCGACCACGTGCGGCGCGGCACCCTCAAGCTCCACAAGGTGCAGACGGTCGTGCTCGACGAGGCCGACGAGATGCTCGATCTCGGCTTCGCCGATGACCTCGAAGCGCTGCTGTCGGAGCTCCCGGAAGGCCGGCAGACGGCCCTGTTCTCGGCCACGCTTCCGCCGCGCGTGGCGAAGATCGCCGAAGAGCACCTCTCGAAGCCCGTGCGCATCCGCATCGAGGCCGAGGCGAAGGCAAAGGGCGAGCTTCCGCGCATCCGGCAGGTCGCCTACGTGGTTCCGCGCGCCCAGAAGAGCGTCGCCCTTGGCCGCGTGCTGGATGTCGAAGCGCCCAGCAGCGCGATCATCTTCTGCCGCACCCGTCTGGAGGTCGACGAGCTGGTCGATACGCTCACCGGCTATGGGTACACCGCCGCGCCGCTCCACGGCGGCATGAGCCAGGAGCAGCGCGAGCAGACGCTGAACCGCTTCAAGAAGCACCAGCTCGAGCTGCTCGTCGCGACCGACGTGGCGGCGCGTGGACTGGACGTGGAGAAGCTCTCCCACGTCATCAACTTCGATCTGCCCTCGGCGCCGGAGTCCTACGTCCACCGCATCGGGCGGACTGGTCGCGCAGGGCGCACCGGCGTGGCGATCTCCCTGATCGAGCCGCGGGAGCAGCGCTTCCTCCGGAACATGGAGCGCGCGGCGGGACAGCAGATCGAGATCGGACAGCTGCCAACCCTGGTCGACCTCAGGGCGAGACGGCTGGAGCTCACGCGCGCCAACGTCGAGGAGGCGGCCGGTCGCGAGGACCTGGATCGATACCGCGCGGTGGTCGATCACCTCACGGAGACCCACGAACTCCCCGTCGTCGCAGCGGCCGCCATCGCCGCCCTGCACGAGGCGCTCAACCCGAACCGGGAGGACGTGGAGATCGAGCTCCCCGCGTTCCGTCCGGCGGCTGCAGCGGGTCCACGTGGGGCGGCCGGAAAGGGTCCCGCCCGAGGAAAGGGCGCGCCGGCCGAGCGAGGTGCCCGCGCGCCGAAGGCCGGGGCAGGTCCGCGGATCGGTGGACGCCTCTTCATCGGACTGGGAAGGGACTCGGGCCTGCGCCCGGCCGATCTGGTGGGCGCCATCGCCAATGAGGCGGGGCTGCGCTCGCAGGAGATCGGGGCCATCCAGATCGCGGATCACCATGCCTTCGTCGAGGTGCCCGACGAGCGCGCCGACGAGGTCATCGACGCCCTCCGCCGCGCGACGATCCGCGGGCGCAAGGTGAAGGTGGAGCGCGATCGGGGCGGCGGCTTCGTTCCCGACGAACGGGAACGTGCTCGCGAGCGGCCTCCGCGGCGCGGGGAGCGCTGATCACCGGAGCATGCTGATCGTCACCAGGAGGCACGTGTCTTCGACGGCCTCCACGTCGTGGCGGATCCCCGTGTCGATGGTGAGGAGTTGGCCCGGGCGGAGCTCGCGGCGATCTCCATGGAAGTCGATCCACGCCCTCCCCGTCAGGAGCTGGACCGAACACGCGCCGTCGACCTTGTGCTCGGGGATCCGGTTGCCCTGCTTCACGGCGATCAGCACCACCCGGAACATGTCCTGCTTCACCAGGGTGCGCGCGGTGTGGCCGCCCTTCACTTCGTCGATCTGCGCCCAGAGCTCCTGGATCACCGGCTGAAGATCGATCTGGCGGATGGGCTCGTGCAACGGATGCGGTTCCACGTAGTTCATGCCCCAAGGGATAAGCGCGACTCGACCCGGCCGGCACGGTGCAGCGGACAAGGAAGCAGGCGCTCATCCATGGAGGAGCGGTCACCACCATGAGCACCCTCACCTCCGTTGCCACCCGTGCCCCCGTGGCGATGCTGTTCAGTCGTCTGGTCCTGTTCGCCGTCTTCCAGGCGCTCATCGCCGCGATCCTCGCTGGGCGGGGGACCCCCGACGCCTGGCGCGCATCGGCCGCGTGGTGGCCACTCTCGGTGACGCTCGCCAACGTCGTCTGCGTGGCCCTGCTCGCCTGGCTCGCGCGCGCGGAAGGGAAGCGGCTCCGGGACCTCTACAACTTCGGTCACGAGAGCCGACGGTTCGGCCGCGACCTCCTGACGCTCCTCGTCGCCATCGTTCTGATGGGGCCGATCGCCATGGGCCCGAACATCGGGACGGCGATCCTGCTCTTCGGAGACCCCGAGACTGCGACGAGCATGTTCATGCAGCCGCTGCCCTTCGCGGTCGCGGCCGTTACCCTGGTGTCGTTCCCGCTGACGATCGCGTTCGCCGAGCTCCCGACGTACTTCGGCTACGTCATGCCCCGGCTCGAGAAGCTGTGGGGGAGCCGATGGAAGGCGCTGGCCGCCTGCGCTCTCATGCTTGGCGCGCAGCATGCCACCCTGCCGCTCATCTTCGACGGGCGGTTCATCGTCTGGCGGCTGGTGATGTTCATCCCCTTCGCGCTCTTCGTGGGCGGGCTCGTCCGGTGGCGCCCCAGCATGCTGCCATGGCTGATGGGGGTGCACGCGGTGATCGATTTCCCGGTCGCGTGGATGGTGTTCGCCGCGTCCCGCTGACGGCCTAGTTGAGCCAGGTCTTCGCGGCCTTCTTCTGCGCCGGTTCCTGAGCCTGCATCATCTCGATCCCCTCTCGGGTGAGCAGGAACCGCACCTGGCCCGAACCGCGCTCGGTCTCGATCTCCGCCTCGAACGCGGGGCCGGCGATGCTGCCCAGGACCAGCTCCTTCTTGAGGTTCCGGACGCGGCCGGTGATCAGGTCGCCGTCGACGCGCTGCTCGGTGTCCTCCCGCCGGTAGAGCTCCCAGGCGGCCTGGTGCAGGCACATCGCCAGCGCCGGGGTGAGCGGCTGCGAGCTGAACAGGACGGAGATGAGGACCCAGTAGGGCGGCGACTGCTCGGCAGACATGACGGTACAGAGTAGCCGGGAACGCCCGCCTCCGCCGCACCTTCTCAGCCCACGGAGCCTCCCGCCCGCCTGATGCCCTCGGTTAGCCGCTCGGTTGACCGCTCGGTTGGCAGCCCGGTTGTCCGCTCGGTTGGTCGCTCGGCCTGCCGCCCGGCCACCCGTCCGGCCACCCGTCCGGGCGGTGGCTTCCGTTCGACGGTCAGAAAGGAACAGAGCGCCCCGAGGACGGTGAGCCCTGAGCAGAGCCACATCGCCCGCACGTACCCGGCAGAGAACGCTTCGTCGGTAGCTTCTTCGGGGATGCCGGCGGCCCAGGGAAGCAGCGCGACCGCGAGCAGCCCGGCGATCCGGGCGACCGCGTTGTTCACACCGGAGGCTATTCCTGCCTGGTGGGGCGGAGCGCCCTCGAACACCGCGGTCGTGAGCGGCGCCACGGTGAGGCTCAGCCCCAGGCCGAACACCCCCAGGCCCGGCAGCACCCCGGAGACGTACGATGCTCCCGCCACCGCGCGGGTGAGCAGTCCGATCCCGACCGCGGCGATCAGCGGCCCGATCGTCATGGGACCGCGGAAGCCCACCTTCGCGCCGATCTTCCCGGCCGTCGGCGAGAGGAGGAACATCAGCACCGTGATGGGCGTGAGCGCCGCGCCCGCCTCCAGCGCCGAGTACCCCAACACCGTCTGGAGCTGCAGGACCACGAAGAAGAAGGCGCCGCCGAGCGCGAAGTACACCGCGAGCGTCGCCAGATTCGCGCCGGTGAACTGGAGCGAGCGGAAGATGTCGAGCGGCAGCATCGGATGAGCCTGGCGCCGTTCCACGAGGATGAAGCCCATGAACGCCGCGACGCCGATGACCGCTGCAGTGAGCGAAGCCGCCCCCCATCCCGCGCGGGGGCCTTCGATCAGCGCATAGACGAGACCGCCCAGCCCCAGCGTCGCGAGCACCGCCCCCGGGAAGTCGGTGCTCGGCGGTGCGCTCTCGTCCCGGCTCTCCGGCACGCATCGAAGTGCGCTCCACACGCCGATCGCTGCGAGCGGCAGGTTGATGAAGAAGATGTAGCGCCACGAGGCGACATCGATGAGCCATCCGCCCAGCATCGGCCCCAGGGCGGTGGTCACGCCCGACAGACCGGCCCACGCGCCGATCGCCGCGCCCTGGTCCTCCTTGCGGAAGCTCGCTCGGACCAGCGCCAGGCTCACCGGCACGAGCAGCGCGGCGCCAATGCCCTGCAGTGCGCGAGCGGCGATGAGGAGGTTCGCGTCGGGCGCCAGGCCACACAGGGCGGACGCGACCGCGAACCAGATCAACCCGATCACGAACACCCGTCGGCGGCCGTGTCGGTCACCCAGGCTTCCGCCGACGAGGAGGAGCGCCCCCAGGAACAGCAGATACGCGTCCACGATCCACTGAAGCTGTGACAGGTCGGCGTCCAGCGCGGTCCGGAACGTCGCCAGCGCCACGTTCACCACCGTCTGGTCCAGGAACGCGACGCCGGAGCCGACGATCGTCGCAAGCATCACGCCGCGACCCCGGGCGCTCCGCAGGGTGACGTCGGGGCTCACGCGCGCAGCCTCCGCTCGACGAGCTCGAACGCGGCCTGGACGATCAAGGCGAGCCCTGCGGCGGGCAAGGCGCCCTCCAGGATGAGGCCAACGTCATCGAGCCGGATGCCGGTGAGGATCGGCTGGCCATAGCCGCCCGCGCCGATGAGCGCCCCCAGGGTCGCCGTGCCGACGTTGATCACCGCGCTCGTCTTGATCCCGGCGAGGATCGACGGTGTCGCGAGAGGAAGCTCGACGATTCGCAGACGCTCCCAGCTCGAGAGGCCCAGCGCCTCGGCTGTGTCGCGCAGCTCCGGAGAGATCCCGGTGATGCCGGTCTGGGTGTTCCGCAGGATCGGCAGCAGGCTGTAGAGGAACAACGCGACCAGGGCCGGGGCCGCCCCAATCCCCAGCAACGGGATCATCAGGACCAACAACGCCAGCGACGGAATCGTCTGCAAGATGCCTGCGACCCCGAGCAGCCCCTGCCCGATCCGGGGCCGGCGCGCCGCGAGGATTCCGAGCGGAATCGCCACGACCACCGCCGCGACCAGGGACACGCCGACCAGCGTCAGGTGTTCGAGGGTCCGACGAAGGATCCGCTCGGGTGCGCGCGCCACCTGGACCTCCGATGCAATTCCCAACTTCGACCGGAGGAAGTCCCGCGCCACGATGGGCTCCGGAACGCCCTCCAGCTTAGCGCGCGCGTTCATCGCGATCATCTCGTCGGCGGTGATCCGACCTTCCAGGGTGTGGAGAACCCGCGCTGCGTCAGGGGCCAGCCCGGCGCGGTACAGCAACACCGCCGAGTACTCAGGGAAGTGCTGCAGGTCGTCCTCCAGGACCCGGATGCCATACTGCTGGATCTCGGCATCAGTCGAATACAGGTCGGTGACGTCGATGTCCCCTCGAGCGAGCGCGCGGTACGCGACGTCGTGGTCCAGCCCACGGACGTCTTTGTGGCGCAGGCCATAGCGATCCCGAAGCGAGGGCCAGCCGTCCGCACGATCCATGAACTCGTTGGTGAACCCCAGGTTCAACTCGCGGTGCTTCGCCAGATCCGAGATCGTGCGGATGCCAAGCTCCGCGGCGCGCGCCTCGAGCATGCCGATGGCGTAGGTGTTCTCGAACCCCAATGAACCGGTGGCGCGGATCCCGCGCTGGGACAGCGCCCGCCGGAGGCCTTCGAAGTCGGTTCCCCGCGCTTCGGGGAGCAGCTCCTCGCGGAGTGTCCCGGTGTATTCGGGATAGACGTCCAGGTCGCCGCGGACCAGCGCCTCCCAGAGCACGCGGCTGCCGCCGATCTCGCGCAGGTGGATGGCGTCGAGGTTCGCTGCCTCCAGCCGCTGCGCGACGAGGTCGCCAAGGATCACCGACTCGGTGAACTTCTTCGAACCGACGCGGATCGGCGTACCGGGCGACGATGCACGCGATGCCGGGGCCACGAGGACGAAAGCGAGGACGAGGGCACCGCTCGCGAAGCGCAACGTCACCTGGAGCCTCCCGATGGGGCGGGGAGCAGTGAGCGGTGCGCGTTCACGAAACGCGTCACAAAGGGCTCGACCGGACGCTCCACCAGCGCCCGGAGCGTCCCTCGCTGCACGATGCGGCCGTCGCGCATCAGGGCGATCTCATCGGCGAAGAAGACCGCCTCGCCGAGGTCGTGGGTCACCAGCACGACCGTCTTCCCCAGCCGCGCGAAGATGCTTCGGAGCTCCTCCTGGAGATCGAAACGGGTGATCGGGTCCAGCGCGCCGAGAGGCTCGTCGAGGAGCAGCACCTCGGGATCCAGCATCAGCGCTCGCATGAGACTGACCCGCTGCGCCTGCCCTCCGGAGAGCTCGGCCGGGAGGCGATGGAGTGCGTCGCCCGGATACCGGGTCAGCACCGTCAGCTCCTCGATGCGTGCGTTGATCCGTTCGGTCGACCACCCGTTGCGCCGGGCCATCAGCGTGACGTTCGCGCGCGCGGTCAGATGGGGAAACAAGCCCCCGCCCTGGACGACGTAGCCCATTCGCCGGCGCAACGCGCGCGAGCGCTCGGGCACGACCGGCTCACCCGCGAAGCGAACCTCTCCGCGATCGGGACGGACGAGTCCGATCATCACCTTCAGGATCGTGGACTTCCCGCACCCGCTGGGCCCCAGCAGCACCAGCGTCTCCTTCGGTGGCACGGTCAGATCGACGCCGTCGAGGGCCGTGTGCTCGCCGTAGCGTTTCTCGATCGCACGCAGCTCGAACATCCGGAAGCATCCCTATCCCGCCGGCGTTAGTGTGACCCGCATGTCGACGCTTCCTCCGTGTGGTCTTTATCGAACCCTTCGTCCGCTGGGGGACATCCCCTCCGGAAGGCTCGTCTCGTTCCACAATCACGGCGATCCGGGGCCGGGCGTGTACCTCCCCGCCGGTTGGGTCCAGAACCGCGCGCGCTTCCACGAACGCGGGACCACCCTGACGGACCCGAGCTGGGCGGACGAGGGTCTCGAGCCGCTGCCGCCGGAGGGCTTCTATCGGGTGAAGTCCGCGTTCGAGTGCTGCGAGAAGCGCTGCCGCACCTACGAAGCCGACCTGCTCGTGCAGCTTGGTTACGACGGCGAAGGTCGGGCCATCCTGTTCGTTCCCGAATGGAGTGCCCAGGGGTTTTCCCTCCCCGAGCGCGGCACGGGCATCGGACTGGACCGGATCGCACACCTGGCCCCGGTGAAGGTCCCCGGGACCTCGGCCGGCCAGACGCGCGCGCTGCACTGAAAAGTAGCCTGTCCCCTTTTCCGGCCGGTAGAACAGCGCCGTGAGCGACGAAAGCACCCTCCCGACCCGCCCGATTGCGGCCTTCCGCCAGGTTCCCAGAACCGGCGTCATCTACGTCACCTCCGAAGCGGGGAAGCGCGGCTATCACGCCGGCGCGACGGAGTGGTGCAACCTCGGCCAGGGGCAGCCGGAGACCGGCGAGCTTCCCGGCGCGCCGCCGCGGATCCGCTCCGTCCCGGTCACCGTGGACGACGACGAGTACGCGCCGGTGCCCGGCCTCCCGGAGCTCCGGGATGCGATCGCCGCGCACTACAACCGCCTCTACCGGCGCGGGATGAAGTCGCAGTACACGGCGGAGAACGTCAGCGTCTCCGGCGGAGGGCGCGCCGCGTTGACCCGCGCTGCGGCGACCCTCGGGCGGATCAACCTGGGGCACTTCCTCCTCGACTACACCGCCTACGAGGAGCTGCTCGACATCTTCAAGGCGTTCACCGCCATCCCCATCCTGCTCGAGGGAGAGCGGGGGTACACCTTCGGGCTCGACGAGCTTCGGCGGGAGATCCTCGGCCGCGGCCTCTCCGCGCTGCTGCTGTCCAATCCGGGAAACCCCACCGGCAAGCACATCCAGGGCGACGAGCTCGCGGGCTGGGTGGAGACGGCCCGGGAGATGGACTGCACGCTGCTCATCGACGAGTTCTATTCGCACTACGTCTGGACCGGTCGCGCCGGACGACTCCCCGTCGAGAGCGCCGCCCGTTACGTCGAGGACGTGAACCGCGATCCGGTGGTGATCTTCGACGGGCTCACCAAGAACTGGCGCTACCCGGGCTGGCGCGTGACCTGGACGGTGGGCCCGAAACAGGTGATCGACGCGGTCGCCAGCGCGGGTTCCTTCCTCGACGGAGGCGGGAGCCGTCCACTGCAGAAGGCGGCCGTTCCGCTGCTCGAGGACGCGCACGTGGTCGCCGAGACCGAAGCGATCCAGACCGTGTTCCGGGCCAAGCGCGACCGGCTCCTCTCCGGCTTGGAGCGGCTGGGCATCCGCGTCGATCGCGCGCCCGAGGGCACCTTCTACGTCTGGGGCAACCTCACGCACCTCCCCGAGCCGCTCAACGACGGCATGGGCATTTTCCGCGCAGCCCTGGAGAAGCAGGTCATCGTCGTTCCGGGAGAGTTCTTCGACATCAACCCCGGCAAGCGCCGCAGCCGACACGTTTCGCGCTTCCGCTCGTACGCGCGCTTCTCCTTCGGACCGTCGATGGACGTGCTCGAACGCGCCTTGAAGCGGCTGGAAGAGCTCGTGCTCGAGTACTCCAGCAAAGCGTGACCGCAGGGCTCACGGTTGCGGGCGAAAGGGGATCGGCTTGCCTGGCTCGGGCGGCGCGCGCTCGATCGTCTCGTTCCGAATGTCGGGACGCGCGGGCGCGAGGTCCACGCCACCTCCCGGGGTCCGCTGGAGAGGCACCTCGATGGCGGTCGGCGTCTGGCTGGGATCGGTGTCCACGCAGCCAAAGAGGCCTCCGACTCCGAGCGCAATGCCGACGATGATCCACGTGCGCATGGTACGAACCTAAGGCGCACGTTCGCGTGCCTCAGCAGGCAGCCATTCAACCGCCTTCATCGCCGGTACGTCCACCATGTCCTTCAACCACGGCTACGTGTACCGCGAGCAGCTGGGGGCCCGAACGCGCGGGAAGAGCGCGCTCGAATACCTCAGCGGCGCGTATCACCACTCCTCCGAGCAGGAGTGGAAGGAACGCTTCGCGCGTGGCGAGGTGCAGCTCGATGGGCACGTCGCGCGCGCCGACGAGGTCCTGCGCCCCGGGCAGCACCTGGCGTGGCATCGGCCCCCCTGGGAGGAGCCGGCGGCACCCGAACGCTACGAGCTCGTCCATGAGGATCCGGCGATCCTCGCGGTCATCAAGCCGAGCGGGCTCCCGACGATCCCTTCGGGCGGATACCTCGAGCACACGCTCCTCCACCTCGTGCGGGTCCATTTCCCGGAAGCGTCCCCACTGCATCGGCTGGGACGCGCGACCTCGGGTCTGGTCCTCTTCTCGCGCACGTCCGCCGTGGCTGCGACCCTGGCGAAGAGGTGGCGCGAGCACGCCATCCAGAAGCGGTACCGGGCGCTCGCGACGGGCATCGCTCGCGAAGATCGGTACGAGATCTCCACGCCGATCGGCCTCGTGCCTCATCCGCGCCTTGGACAGGTCCACGGCGCATTGGACGGCGGGAAGCCCGCGTCCAGCACGGCCCGGGTGCTGGAACGACGACGGGCGCAGACCCTGTTCGAGGTCGAGATCCACACGGGCCGCGCCGAACAGATCCGGATCCACCTCGCCGCCATCGGACACCCCCTGGAAGGCGATCCGCTGTACGCCCCGGGTGGCCTCCCGAAGGCGGAGAACCCCGGACTGCCGGGTGATGCAGGGTATCTCCTCCACGCCGAATGGCTCGCGTTCGCCCATCCGCTCTCGGGAGAACGCATGCAGCTCCACGCTCCCCCGCCGCCGGAGCTCGCGGGCACTTCCACTCCGGGTGCTTTGTAAATTCGCCCGAAGCCGCCGCCAACGCTTGGAGCTCGAGGGTGAGGAGCGTATCCCTCTTGAATCCGGGTCCAACGATGCTCCGCGTAGGTGTCCTTTCGATGGTGGTCGTCTGCTGCGTTGCCTGTGAACTCCCCACTCCTGTCGACACGGACGCGGGCGTGCTTCCGCCCGACTCCGGCCAGGCGCACGAAACAGATGCAGGCGTCCGGGATGCTGGTTTCCCGAGCGAGTGTGAGGGGACGTGCCGCGAGACGACCCTCAACGCTCGATTGGGCGACGACGAGGCGCCGCTCGATCGCGTCCAGTTCGGCTTCACGTCTCCCGAGCGGAGCGCGCGGGGGCGCTGGGAGGTGTACCTCGAGGCCCACGCAGGTGGAGACCCGGCATGCCCGGTCGAGACCTCGCCCACGCCCGATCGCACCGTGGTGATCGGCGGAGTCACGATCCCCGCCGACGCCACACCTCAGACGCGGGACGGCGGACTCTCGCTGGTGATGCTCGACTTCAACGGAGCGCTCACCGATGAACCGCTGATCCGAGCCGACACGGTCACGCTCACGCCGAGCTCCGCGAAGCTGTGCCCCGAATGCGTGCTGGACGGCGGCGCGCCCGGAGACATGTTCTTCGCGTTCGAGCTCACCGCGGCGTTCTCCGACGGCGGCATTCAAGGCCATGGCTTCGCCGAGTACTGCCCTTCGCTCGACGACCTCTAGCCAACTGTGAGGCAGCGCGTTAGGAGCGCTGTGTGAGCGCTCTCCCCGCCTGCCCGAAGTGCAACTCCGAATACACCTACGAAGATCCGAGCGGCCTGCTGGTCTGCCCGGAGTGCGCGCATGAGTGGTCCGCCACCGCGTCGATGGCGACCGAAGCCACCGAGGACGGTCCGCGCGTGGTGAAGGACGCGGTCGGCAACGTGCTGAAGGACGGTGACTCGGTCACCGTGATCAAGGACCTGAAGGTGAAGGGGTCAACCTCAGTCGTGAAGGTCGGTACCAAGGTGAAGAACATCCGCCTGGTCGACGGCGACCACGACATCGATTGCCGCATCGAAGGCATCGGCGCGATGGGGCTGAAGTCCGAGTTCGTGAAGAAGATCTGAGCTTCCGGCGCGCCTGTCCTCCGTACGACACCGACCGCCGCACCGATGACTCTCGGCACGGCGGTCGGTCCAGGGTGAAGACGACGGAGGGACGCACATGGGCTTGAACCGGAACGCGAAGATCTTCCCCCACCTCTGGTACGCAAAGGAGGCCGAGGAGGCGGCGCATTTCTACGCCTCGATCTTCCCGGACTCCCGGGTGGATCGGGTGACGCCGCTGCCCACCGCAACGCCGAGCGGACCGGCCGGCTCGGTGAAGATCGTCGACTTCACGCTGTTCGGGCAGCGCTTCCAGGCGATCACCGCCGGTCCCCTGGACCCGTTCAACCACGCCATCTCGCTGGTGGTGATGTGTGACGATCAGGCCGAACTGGATCGCTACTGGAACGCGCTGCTCGAGGGTGGCACCGCGGAGGCCTGCGGCTGGCTGCGCGACAAGTACGGGGTGTCCTGGCAGATCGTCCCCGCCGTGATGGACGACATGATGACCGATACGGACACGGCGCGCGTGAAGCGCGTGGCCGACGCCATGTTGAAGATGGTCAAGCTGGACATCGCGACGCTGCAGGCGGCGTACGATGGCCGCAACTAATCACTGCTCCAGCAGGTTGCAGGCGAGCCGATCACCGCCGTCACACGCCTGTCGGAACCTCGCCGCTGCGGCGGTGTTGTCCT
>JBAWAM010000427.1:0-3653 GCA_049589315.1 Myxococcaceae bacterium | reverse complement strand
GCGTAAGGGTCGATGCGCTTCTCGCTCGTCCGCGCGTCCGTGCTCGCGTCGAACACGATCACCATGCTGTCGTCGTCGTAGTTGACGATCCACAGCTCGTCCGGCCGCATCGGGTTGAAGGCGAGGTCGCGGGGGCGCCGCAGCCCGGAGTCGAAGTTGGCGATCTCCGTGAAGGTCACTGAGCCCGGCGAGCGATCTCCGGTGCCCAGCTCGGGCGCGAGGCGGACGCCTGCATCGGAGGTGACGTTCACGCCGGCATCGACGCCCGCATCCTGTCCGTTCGGCGTTGGGGTCTGGTCAGGCGGGTTGCAGCCCCAGGCGGTGAGGGCGAGCACGGCGACAGGCGCGAGTCGAAGAAACATGAGTCGGATGCTCCGGTGGATCAGGCGGTGCGGCGCTGGAGGGGACGGCTGGATTGAATCTGCTCGACGAGGAAGTCGACGACGCGTTCGAACGGGTCGAACCCGAACGAAGCGGCGATGGAGGGGCGGAGGTTCGAGTTGGCGTTGATGTCGTAGAAGATGCAGCGACCGTCTTCGGCTTCGAGGTATTCGATGCCGCCGACGTCCAGTCCGCCGGCCTCGACGATGCGACGCCCCATCTCCACTGCGGCGGCCGGAACCTCCGGGTACGGATAGAACTCCACCGGCTTCGTCTCGGTCGGGCTGGGGATGACGCAGGCGCTGGCGTCGTCCGGCGACTCCGGGTTGCAGACCGGCGCAGGGCACAGGTTGAAGCGACCGTGGGAGATCACCCGCATGGCGTAGAGCAACTTGCCCCCGAGGAACTCCATCCGCACGATCCCGCGCGACGGGTCGACGGGGAAGTACTCCTGGAGCAGCAGCAGATTGTCCGGGAGCCAGAGGTCAGGCTGCGCGTCGATCAACGCCTTCAAGTGCGCGAGCGATTCGACCAGGTGGATCCGCGCCCCGCTGCCGCCCTGCTCCGGCTTGAGCAGCATCGGGAACCGCAGGCTGTCCGCGAAAGGCGCGAGCGCTTCGACGTCGTTGAAGGCCACCGACTTCGGACAGGGGATCCCCAGCCCGTTCATCAGCGATCCCTGAGCGCTCTTGCTCAGCTCGAGCGAGAAGGCGCGGGAGCCGTTGAGCACGCGCGCCCCGGCCAGCTCCAGCGATCGCATGTACGCGTAGGCAAAGGGGACCGCCCGGGTGTTGCCGCGCACGTACGCGCTGGGACTGGCCTGGTTGAAGTACAGCGGCGCTCTGGGCGGCGCGGAGTCCGCGAAGGCGGCGCGCTTCAGGTCGAAACGCTCGAACGACACGCCCCGGCGGGTGAGGGCCTCGAACAGAGGCTCCTGCCACTGGGGGTGCTCGTAGAGGACCACGAGATCTGGTTGCACAGGCGGGGATGCTAACGGCGGATGAACCGACCCGCCAGCCTCAGAGCAGGGGGAGCTGGCCGTGCTTGTTGGTCGGCCGCCGAAAGGTCCGGGGGAAGCCCTCCTCCCACCAGCCCTGGTTGAGCCCGAGCCGCTTCGCGGTCGCTTCGAACAGCGTCTCGATCGTCCTCGCGTACGGCCCTTCGCCCCGGCCGCGCACGCCGAACCTCGCGTCGTAGAGGTTCCCGCCGCGCGTCTCCCGGACCCGGTGCAGCACGCGTTCGGCCCGGAGGGGAAGGGCGGCGCGGAGCCGCTCCTCGAACACCGTCTTCACGGGGCCGGGGAGCCTCAGCAGGACGAAGCTCGCGCTGGTCGCGCCGGCATCCCGGGCCGCCTCGAGGACCCGAGCCATGTCCTCGTCCCCCAGCCCGGGGATGAGGGGCGCCACGTTGACCCCCACCGGTATGCCCGCCTTCGCCAGGCGCTCGACCGTCTGGAGCCGCCGCTTCGGCGAAGCGACCCAGGGCTCGATGGCCCGTGCCACGTCGGGATCGAAGAACGGGATGCTCACGCGCACCCGGACCGAGGCCGTCCGGTTCAGCTCCGTCAGCACGTCGAGGTCGCGCTCGATCAAGGTTCCCTTGGTGATGATCACCACCGGGTTCCTGAAGTCGGCGCACACCTCCAGGCACCCGCGGGTGAGGCGGAGGGAGGCTTCGATGGGCTGGTAGCAGTCGGTCACGCCGCTGAAGGCGACGTGTTCGCCCTCCCACGAGGGGCGGTGGAAGGCCGCGCGGAGCAGCTCGGGCGCGTGCGGCTTGAACAGGATCTTCGTCTCGAAGTCCGTCCCTGCGCCGAAGCTCAGGTATTCGTGGAAGGGCCGCGCGTAGCAGTAGGCGCAGGCGTGGATGCAGCCCCGATACGGATTGACCGACCAGCTGAAGCCGACGTCCGGACTGTCGTTGTGCGCGAGGATCTCCCGGGTGTGGTCCTCGTACAGCTCGAGCTCGGCCCGAGGCACCTCGTCCAGGTACTCGACCTCGGTGCTTGCCCACGGGTTGGGTGGGTTGGCGATCGGCCGCGTCTTCACGGGGACATGGTGTGGCTGAACGCATGTTCAGTCAATCGGGGGTGTTGAAGCCGGGCGGTCGGGTCCACAGCTTGAGGACAGAGCGACCGGGAGCGGAACCCATGTCCATCGTGGTCGGGATCGACTTTTCAGAGCACTCGCGCCAGGCCGCGCGGGTGGCCGCAGTGCTCGCCCGGATGCTGGGGACCCGCCTGGAGCTGATCCACGTGATCGACCCGTGGATCGAGCACGCGTTCACCGGCGACCTCGGCCGCGTGACCGGGCCTGCGGAGCAGCACCTCCAGGCAGAGCGCGATGCGCTCGTCCGGTCGTTCGGCGTCGACGTCCGCGCCGAGGTCCGGGTGGGGATCCCCGACGAGGAGATCGCCCGGAAGGCGCTCGACGCCGGCAGCACGCTTGTCGTCACCTCCGCCCTGGGGTGGCGGACCGAAGCGCACTGGCGGCTCGGAGGGATCGCGGAACGCCTGGCGCGCCACACGCGGGTGCCCTTCCTCACGGTCCGCGATCCGCGTCCGTTCCTGGAGTGGAGCGAGGGCAAGCGCCCGCTGCGCGTCATGGTGGGGGACGACCTCGGCCGCATCTCGAATGCGGCGCTGCAGTGGCTGTCCGTGCTGCGACATGCGGGGCCATGCGAGGTCGTGGTCGCGCACGTCTACCTCCCGGTCCTGGAGCACCGGCGACTCGGGCTGTCCTTCGCGCGCGAACGGGAGGTCCAGGCGGTGCTGGAGAAGGAAGTCCAGACCCGCGTGGAGGGCCAGGTCCCGGGGGGCGCGCAGGTGCGGGTCGAACCGGGACTGGGGCTTGCGACCGAATCACTGCTCGACGTCGCGAAGGAGCAGGGCGCTGATCTGATCGTGCTCGGGACACACCAGTTCGGGACCGGCCGCAGGCTCTGGCAAGGCTCGGTGTCCCAGGCAGTGCTGCGTGAAGCGCCGACCAGTGTCGCGTGCGTGCCCCTTGCGGCGAGCGCCTTGAAGCAGCCGGAGATCCCGCCGGTTCGGCGCGTCCTCGTGTCCACCGACTTCTCCGACCTGGGGAACCAGGCCATCCCCCACGCCTATGCGCTGGCCCCGGAAGGCGGGGAGGTCGTGCTGCTCTCGGTGGTGGAGATCTCGATCTCGGATGCGCGCAGTCCGCAGGCCCCGGACGCGTATCCCGAGAGCCGGCGCCAGCTCGAGGCGCTCGTTCCCGCGTCGGCGGTGAAGCGTGGGATCAAGACGACGG
>JBAWAM010000426.1:0-6566 GCA_049589315.1 Myxococcaceae bacterium | reverse complement strand
ACGGCCTTCATCGAGTGCGCTCCTTTGGGTGTCCAGGGTGCCTACGCTCTGCATCGGTGACGTCGGCCGCAACCGGACGACAGACAGGCCGCCCTGGACTGCCACGCCTCGCACAGGCGCGCGCGACTGCCGGACATTGGGTGCTCTGCCCTGGGAGGGGAACGCGGGCGCGCGGTGCGTGGACGGGTCCTCGCAACTGAGATCAATCTGTGCGCACAGCAGGATGGGACCTGGCTCTCGGCACCTCGGCGAGGTCGCAGCGTGCATGGAGGACATCAGTGGTTTCGCGCCCTTGCACTCGCGCAGAGGGGGGCGCGCGCTCCCGAGCCGCTGAGGGCAAATCTGTAGGGAGATCCCTACAGATCCACAACTCGTCTCGGCCGGGGCTGCTGTCGTCCGGCACGCTGGCTGCACGAGCGTCCGCCGCCATGAACAAAGCGCACAAGCTCACTGTGGTGACGGACGCGACGATTCAGCTCTTCCGCTGGATTCGGGACGGACAGTCTCCGGCGGGAGACGCGTTGCCCTCGCTTCGACAGCTCGCCAAACGATTCGGCACGGGACTCAACGCGATCCGCGAAGCCGTCCAGGGACTGGAAACGCACGGGCTGATCAAGACCGAGGCCAGGCGCAAGTCGGTGCCACTCACGCCCGAGCTGGTGATGAGGGTGGACGTGCTGCCGCTGTGGATCCGGGCCGCGCAGACGAAGGAGCAGATCGAAGTGGCCGTCAGCGCGTGGTCGATACTCAGGTGGATGCTGGCGGAGCACGCGTTGCACGAGCTGGTTCGGCTCGGCTCAGAGCGCGCGGTCGACGAGGTGGCCGATGCCCTCATCGATCTCATTGTCATGGCGCATCCCCATGCGCCGCGAATGCACCTCGCCGATCAGGAGCTGTTCGCGTTGTGGCGCGCCGCGCATCACGTCGACAACCCGGGGCTCCGAACGTTGGCGAACTCGCTCGTCGCCGTCACACATGAATGGGAGGCGATCTGGAACATCGTCGTCGAACCGGCCGCCTATCGAGAGAGGGCGAGCCTCCTTCGGGAGGCGCTGCTGCAGAGGAACGCCGGCAGGCTGCAGCAGATTCTCGACGCCGCACGTCAGCAGGAGTGGGCCTCCTGGAAGTGGCGGCTCGACAGAAGCTCACTGCTGTCGAACACGGCGCGCGTGACCCCGACCCAGTTGCTCGGAATCCTGGAGCTCGACGAGGAGGAGCTGTCAGGCGGTGCGGGCCCGCGTGAAGAGCCGGATGAGGGCGGCCAGTGGCCAGAAGAGGGCGGCGGCGACGACCATCATCGGGCCGGTGGGCCAGGACTCGACGAAGGAGACGTAGAAGCCGGCAGCAGCGGCGAAAAGCGCGCCGACGATCGACAGCAGCACGACTCCGACCACCGACTCGGTGATGAGCAGCGCGGCGCCCGCCGGGAGCACGATGAAGCCGAAGACGGGCAGCGCCCCGATCGCCCGGGTCGCCACCGCCACGGACACGCCGATGCACAGGTGCATCCACAGATCGAGCCGGGTCACGGGCAGCCCCAGCGTGCGGGCCATCTCGGGATCGAACGAGATGAACACGAGGTCCTTGAACAGCACGATGAAAGAGCCGATCACCACGACGGCGATGACCGCGAGCTCGACCAGGTGCTCGCGCCGGACGGCCACGCTGCTGCCGAACAGCAGGTCCCCGACCTCGTGCGCCTCCTGCACGATCCGGGGGTTCGCCAGGACGATCAGCGCCAGGGCCGCTGCTGACAGGTAGACGAACGCGACGGTGCTCTCGGGCGTGGTCCGCTGCATCCGTGGAACCCTCGCCATGGCCATGGCCACTGCGCCGGAGGCGACGATCGCGATCACCACGGGATCGAGCCAGACCGGTGTCGGCTCGTGGGGATCGAGTCCGAAATAGCTGCCTGCGAGGAACCCGAACGCCACGGCAAGTCCGGAGACCTGCCCCAACGCCGCCGAGACGAACGCGACACGCCGGGTCACCACGAAGAAGCCGAGCATGCCGGAGAGGCCCGCTGCCACCAGAGACGCGGTGATCGAAGGCCAGAACAACGCCCAGAAGTCCTGAAAGGTCACGTCGGTCACGGGTGCGCCCCGGACTCGACGAAGACGACGGTGCGATCGCCTCGGCGCTCGAGGTGGATGTCCTGGCGGTACAGGCGCGAAAGGCGCTCTGACGTCAGCAGGGCGTCCCGGTCGCCGGCTTCGAACAGGCCATAGCGTGTGTCGACCAGCGCCACCTCGGTCGCCCACTGCGCGGCGGCCTGGATCTCGTGGGTGACGAACAGGACGGAGACCCGCTCCTCGATGGCCAGGGTAGAGACCTCTGCCAGGAGGGCAGCCGACCCTGCGGGGTCGAGCTCCGAGGTGAACTCGTCCAGCACCATCAGCTCGGGTTGCCCGGCCAGCGCGCGCGCCAACAGGGTGCGCTGTCGCTGACCTCCAGAGAGTGAGCGGAAGGTCTGGTGGGCCTGCGCCCCGAGCCCCACCTGCTGGAGTCGACGAAGCGCCTCTTCGCGGTCGGTGTTGCGGACGGGGCGACCGACGCCGATGAGCCCGTAGCGGCCCTGAAGGACGACCTGCAGCGCGGTCAGGGGAAACACGGGGTCCGCCCGGTACGCCTGGGGCACGTAGCCGATCCGGATGGCGCCGCCGTCGCGCAAGATGCGCCTGCCGCCGAGCAGAGGGATGAGTCCGACGACGCTCTTCAGCAGGGTGCTCTTCCCGCCTCCATTGGGACCGAGCACCGCGAGGCGTTGCCCGGCACGGATCTCCAGGTCGACGGGAGGCAGCAGGGGCTGGCGATAGCCGATCTCCGCCTTCTCGAGATGAATCAGCGTCAAGGTCGCGCCACCTTCTGCCCGTGTCCAGAGGTCGTCAAGGCGATTTGCCGCCCGTATGCTGACGGCGGAGGTCGGCACCGCAATCGTCTTCGGAGCGGCGTATGTCTACGTCACGGGCGGCCAGCGCGCGCAGTCCGGGACCGAGGCGAGCGCGCCGAAACGGACGCTCGACCATGTCCGCCAGGCCGCCGACCAGATCGAAGACGACGCGCAACGCCGGGCGGACGAGCTGCTCGAGCGCACGTCCGGAGACCAGGTCCGGTAGCCCGCGCCGGAGCAGGCTCGGGCGCGCGGCTTCATCGGCCTGCTATCGGGCGGTCTTCGCCTTGCCCTTCGCCCGCGGCTTCGATGCGCGCCGCGCCGGCTTCTCGTACTTCGCGGTCACGAGCGTGCTGATGCCGCCGCGGACGAAGAAGTTCCCCTCGAGGGTCATGCTGCGCGGGCTCACGGCCTTCACGAGATCGTCCAGGATCCGGTTGGTCACGGCCTCGTGGAAGTGGCCTTCGTCCCGGAAGGACCACAGGTACAGCTTCAGGCTCTTCAGCTCCACGCACAGCTGGTCCGGCACGTAGCGGATGGTGAAGTGCGCAAAGTCGGGCTGCCCGGTCTTCGGACACAGGCAGGTGAACTCGGGGCAGTCGAAGGCGATCTCGTAGTCGCGGTCGGGGGCGGGATTCGGGAAGGTGTCCAGGGTCTTGGTGGGTCGTGTCGACATCGTGACGGCCTCATAGTCCGGCCGCCGCCGTATGCAACCCCCGTGACGATCGCCTGCAACGTCACCTGCCGAAGGGGCGGCGTGTCGAGCTCAGGTGGCTCCAGTCGCCCAGTGTGACGCCTTTCCGCTCGAGCACGTCGCGCGCGCGTGGGTCGGTCAGGGTCGCCCGCTCGACCTCGCGCTGCGAGGCATAGCCGCTTCGTACGTGCGTCGGGGTGTACCCGGGATGGCACATCAGCTCGGTGATGCCGTCCTCGAGCCCGGCCACCTGTGCTTCGAAGCGCTCCCACGTCCACCACGCTTCGGCCCCGGCATCGCCGACGAAGTGCGCGTTGGTTCGCACGTCCTCCTGCATCAACCGCGAGCGCATGGTGGCGTCGATGGAGCGCACGGGGAGGTCGCGCACCTTCGCGGCGGAGATCAGCCCCTTCAGCACGTTCTCGTGGGTGTGCAGGTGCTTGTGGACGTCCACGTGCGTGGCGGGTCGCCCGAGCAGGGCTTCGAACCGCTCGAGCTGGGCGTGGACCTCCTGCGTCACCGCCTCGGCCGGCAGATGAGAGGCGCGGGCCTCGTCGAACGCGCCGTCCCGAAGGTGCTCGGCCGGAATCGCAGCGGACACGGGCTCGCCGCGCGCGAGGTTCAGGTGGAGCCCCAGCGCGAGCCCGCGGGATTCACGCGCCGCCTCCTCGCTGAACGGCGTGTTGACCATGAAGGTGGCGCTCGTCACCACGCCCTGCCGCATGGCCTCCAGGATCCCCCGGGTGACCGCGGGGTCGTAGCCGAGGTCGTCTGCATTGATGATCAGGATCCGCGTCATTCGGCGTCACCACAGCGCACCAGCAGGCTGTCCGCATTCTGGGGAAAGCGCTCCCGGATCCGCTGCTGGACCTCGGCGGCGTCCTCCCGGCGTCCTCTGCGGGTGAGCAGCTCGCACAGGGAGACCACCGGGCGTGGGTCGTCCGGCGCCCACTTCTCGGCGGCGAGGTACGCCCGCTCGGCACCGTTGGCGTCGCCTTCGCGGAACAGCACGGCGCCCAGATAGTAGTGCGCCCGCGCGAACCCGGGCCGGGCCTTGATGGCGCGCTCGAGCAGCGCCCGCGCCTCCTCCGAACGGCCCTGGCGGTGACGCACGAAGCCCAGCTCGGCCGCGGACTCGGCATCGAACCCGCGCTTCAGCGCCCGTGTGAGCACGGTCGCCGCCTCGTCCAGGCGTCCCTGCTGCGACAACAGATAGCCCTGTCGACGCGCCACCTTCAGCGAACGCGGCGCCTTCTTCAGCGCATCTCCCAGCGCGTCGGTCGCGCCGGTGATGTCGCCCTGGAGCTCGCGCAGCTTCGCCAACAGCAGGTCGGGCTCGGGACTGTGTGGCTCCATTCGCCGAGCGGTCGCGATGGCCTGTTCGGCTCGCCGTCCGTGCCTCAGCCCGATGGACGCCTCGGCTTCGAGCAGCGTGGCGTCCACCGCCTTCGGGTAGCGGCGCACGAAGTTCTCGGAGAGCTGGAGCGCGGCCTCCCACGCCTCGACCTCCACGAGCAGCTCGCCGGCGCGCTTGAGGTGCTCTGGCTTCGCCCGCTGGTCGCTGCGCAGGGCGGCGAGCACGCTCACCCGCGGCGCACGGTCGGTCTTCTCCTCGGCGCGCGCGAGCAGCTCCTCCGGGGGCGCGCTGGAACGCAGGAACAGGAACGCGGCGACGGCCGCCGCGCCGATCAGCAGCAGCAGCGCGCCGGCCTTCAGCCCTCTTCCAGAGCGCTGCGGCGCAGACGCCGGCGCGATCGCGTCGACCTCCACCGGCTCCGTGCGCACCGCCTCGAGTGAGGCGAGGTGCGGCCGGCCGGGGTGGGAGGGATCCAGCTCCCGCGCGTGGTGGAGCTGCATCCGCTTCGTGTCCTCTTCGAGCGGGAAGAGGCGCCGCAGATAGGACCCGAGCCCCGCGTTCGTCACGAGCTCGGCCGCCCCGCCGATCGCCTCGATCGCCGTGACGAACTGCTGCAGGGTCTGGAACCGCTCCTCCGGATCCTTCTTCAACGCCTTCAGGCAGATCGTCTCGAGGCCGGGCGGAACGGAGGGATCGAACTCGGTGGGGCGGCGCGGCTGGGTCAGCGCGATCCGCTCCACCACCTGGTCCGGGGTGTTGCCGGTGAACGGCCGCCGTCCGCAGAGCTGCTCGTAGAGCATCACGCCGGCCGCGAACACGTCGGCGCGGTGATCGACGGCGCGCCCGGAGATCATCTCCGGTGACATGTAGAAGAACTTGCCCTTCAACGTGCCGGGCTCGGTCCCGGAGCCCAGGTTCGACGCCTTGGCGATCCCGAAGTCGATCACCTTCACCCGACCGTCGATGCCGACGTGGATGTTGTCGGGGGTGAAGTCGCGGTGGACGATACACAGCAGGCGTCCGTCCTCGCCCACCGCCCGGTGAGCAGCGTGAAGCCCGCGACACGCTTCGGCCAGCACCTTGAGGGTGATCCCCAGGGGAACGCGCTTTCCCGTCATCGCCGCGCGCTGGCGCACCTCCGCGAAGGAGTGCCCTTCCAGCAGCTCCATCGCGATGTACGGCTCTCCACCCTCGTTCCCGATATCCAGGATCTCCACCACGTTCGGGTGGCGGATCTGCCGGGTGATCTTCGCCTCGTTCAGGAACATCCGGACGATCGCCGAATCGTTCTTGAGGTGCGGCAGGAGCCGCTTCAGCGCGACCATCGGGCCGGGGCGTCCGGAGCCGTCGAGCTTCCGCGCGGCGTACACCTCGGCCATGCCGCCCGTCGCGATGCGCGCGCTCAGGCGGTAGGTACCAAAGGGGGGGGCTGGCTCGAGGGGGAAGGTCACTGCTTCACTCAGTCTAGGTGCAGTCTACCCTCCCGGGCGAGCGGTGCTTCAGTTGTGCAGCGCCGCCGGATTCGGAAGCGGAGGTGTGTCTTGCCCCTACTCGCCGGCGAATCGTGCCCACACGGAAAGAGCGCCGCCCCGGCGATGGAGCTACGGCGCGGCGGGCGCTGCCAC
>JBAWAM010000425.1:0-1533 GCA_049589315.1 Myxococcaceae bacterium | reverse complement strand
TGGTGACCGGTTATCTGCTGCTGCTCAGCTTCGGCAGGAAGGCGCCGGTCGGTGCATTCCTCGCTGATCATTTCGGCATTGTCTTCTCCTTCCGCTGGACCGGTGCGGCACTTGCCTGTGCAGTGATGGGCTTCCCCTTCATGGTGCGCGCCATCCGCTTGTCGATCGAGGCCGTCGACCCGAAGCTCGAGGCCGCCGCCCTGACGCTGGGCGCAAGTCCGGGCTTCGTCTTCCTGGCGGTCACACTGCCATTGATCCTGCCCGGCATCCTCGCCGGCTCTATACTCGCCTTCGCCAAGTCGATGGGCGAGTTCGGCGCGACCATCACCTTCGTCTCGAACATTCCGGGCGAAACCCAGACCCTGCCGTCCGCCATCTACACTTTCACCCAGGTGCCGGGCGGCGACAGCGGTGCCATGCGCCTCACCCTGATTTCGATCGCGATATCGATGGCGGCGCTGATCGGCTCCGAGATCCTGGCGCGGTTCGTTGGCCGTCGTGTCGCACCCTGAAGGCCTCGACGTCGCTCTTTATCACCGCCTGGGCGACTTCACGCTCGATATCGCCTTTCGCGCCGACCGGGGCGCCACCGCGCTGTTCGGGCCATCGGGGGCCGGCAAGACGACCGTGCTGAACGCCATCGCCGGTTTGATGCGTCCCGAGCGCGGCCGCATCGCCCTTGCCGGGCAGCTCATGCTCGACACCGACAGCGATGTCTTTACGCCGCCCTATCGCCGTCGGGTGGGCTACGTTTTCCAGGATGGCCGGCTCTTCCCCCACCTGACCGTTCGCCAGAACCTGCTCTTTGGCCGCTTCTTCGCCCGCCGCCGCGCCGCCAGCCGCAACCTCGACATGACTCTCGACCACGAGGTCGGGCTGCTCGGCATCGAGCACATTCTCGCCCGCCGGCCGGCGAACCTGTCCGGCGGCGAAAAGCAGCGCGTCGCCATCGGCAGGGCGCTTCTTGCCGAACCCTGCATGCTGCTGATGGACGAGCCCCTGGCTGCTCTCGATGGCCCGCGCAAGGCGGAGATCCTGCCGATGCTCGAGCGGCTGCGGGATGTGGCGCGCGTGCCGATCCTCTACGTCTCTCACGATGTGGCGGAAGTCTCGCGCATCGCCAACACCGTCATCGTGCTGGAGAACGGCCGGATGGCTGGGCGATGGCAAAGCTGAGCATCGTGATCGATCGCGACCACACGGGTTCTAGTGCTGCGCCACCGCAAATCCCATCGCCTCGAGCCGCTCCTTTGCCTTGCTGAGCGTTGCTTCGAAGGATGCCAGCACCTGGCTGTCGCGAGGCTGCCGCAGCACCGCGAAATCGTAATTTTCCTCCGCCAGCGGAATGAATGACAGCTGCAGCGCGTCGGCCGCCTGCTTGATCGCCACGCCCCAGTCGGCCCGCATCTGCGCCACGCTCGCAGCCACCGCATTATGCGCCCGCGGCTGGTTCCAATAGCCGGCAGGTTGCGCGCCCTTGAGCAGCTGATCGATCAGCACGCGGGTGCCGGAACCCTGATTGCGGTTCACCAT
>JBAWAM010000424.1:0-6646 GCA_049589315.1 Myxococcaceae bacterium | reverse complement strand
GTCGACCTCCGCCCGACCATCCGGTCCCTCGCCGTGGCGCTCGATGACGACGTCCCCACGCCCATCCTTGCGGCCCGGTTCCACGAAACCCTCGCCGTTGCAGTGCTGGCCGCGTGCCGGCGCGCCCGCGACGAACACGACGTCTCGACCGTGGCGCTCTCCGGCGGGTGTTTCCAGAACCAGAAGCTGACCGAGCGGACGCGCGCGCTGCTGGAAGGGAACGGCTTCGAGGTCCTGGTGCACGCGGACGTTCCACCGAACGATGGAGGCGTGGCGCTCGGACAGGCAGCGATCGCCGCGTTCCGCCTGCGGCAGTCGAGGGAGGACGGACATGTGCCTCGGAATTCCCGGTGAGCTCGTCTCCACCCGGGAGGAGAACGGACTCCGCTTCGGGCTGGTGAGATTCGGCGGCATCACCCGGGACGTCTGCCTCGAGTGCATGCCGCAGGCGGCGGTGGGCGATTACCTGCTGGTCCACGTCGGGTTCGCCATCTCGAAGATCGATCCCGAGCAGGCGAAGCGCGCGCTGGAGACCCTCGCCGAACTGGGGCTCGACGACGAGTTGGAGGCAGCGGCCGGAACGGAGGAGGTCGGATGAAGTACCTCGATGAGTACCGTGATCGCGCCGCGGTCGAGAGACTGGCCGGACGCATCGCTGCGGAGGTGACCCGGCCCTGGGTCCTGATGGAGGTCTGCGGAGGGCAGACCCACTCCATCGTCCGCTACGGGATCGATCGGCTGCTGCCTTCGACCGTCGAGCTCGTCCACGGCCCCGGCTGCCCGGTCTGCGTCACGCCGCTGGAGATGATCGATCGGGCCCACGCCATCGCGCGTCGCCCCGAGGTCATCTTCACCTCGTTCGGCGACATGCTCCGCGTGCCCGGATCCCACGGAGACCTGCTCGCGCTGAAGGGGCGCGGCGCCGATGTGCGGATCGTCTATTCCCCGCTCGATGCACTCAAGATGGCCCAGGCCAACCCGGACAGGCAGATCGTCTTCTTCGCCGTCGGGTTCGAGACCACTGCGCCGGCCAACGCCATGGCCGTGCTCGCCGCCCATCGCGCGAAGGTGACCAACTTCTCCGTGCTCGTCTCCCAGGTGCTGGTTCCTCCCTCGATCGCGGCGATCATGCAGTCGCCGGACAACAGGGTTCAGGCATTCCTCGGGCCGGGCCACGTCTGCGCGGTGATGGGGTGTCGGGAGTACGAGGCCCTCTCTCGTCGGTACCGGGTGCCCGTGGTGATCAGCGGCTTCGAACCCGTCGACCTCCTCGAGGGCGTGCTCTCCGCGGTGCGCCAGCTCGAGGCGGGCCGGGCCGAGCTGGAGAACGCCTATGCCCGCGTCGTGCCCCGGAACGGCAACCCGTCCGCGCGCGACCTCCTCGCCGAAGTCTTCGACGTCGTCGACCGGAACTGGCGCGGCATCGGCACCATCCCCAAGTCCGGCTTCCGGCTTCGTCACGAGTACCAGTCGTTGGACGCCGGCAAGCGATTCGAGGTCGACGCGATCACCACGCGCGAGCCGTCCGAGTGCATCAGCGGACGAATCCTCCGCGGGCTGAAGAAGCCCACCGACTGCCCCGAGTTCGGGCGTCGCTGCACGCCCATGGCCCCCCTGGGCGCGACGATGGTGTCTTCGGAGGGCGCCTGCGCCGCGTACTACACCCACGGCCGCGCCGCCGAACTGCAGCCTCTGGCGGACGGGAGCGCACGATGAGGGAGGCCATCCTCCGGAAGGCGCGGGAGAGCGCCGCGATCAAGGTCGCGTTCTTCGAGGAGTACGCCGACGAGCTCGAAACCTGCGTGCGCGAGATGGCTGCCCGGTTCCGCGAGGGCGGACGCCTGTGGACGTTCGGCAACGGCGGGTCCTCCTGCGACGCGGACCACCTCGCCGTGGAGTTCACCCATCCGGTGATCGAGAAGCGGCGCCCCCTCCCCGCTGCGTCGCTGGTCCATCCGGCCACCCTGACCGCGATCGGCAACGACACCGACTTCTCGCGGGTCTTCGACGAGCAGCTCGACCTTTTCGCGCGGCCCGGGGACATGGCGATCGGCGTGTCCACCTCGGGGTCGTCTGCCAACGTCACCCGGGCGCTCCGCCGAGCGCGAGCGAAGAGGGTGCTCGCCATCGGGTTCGCCGGTCGAGACGGCGGACAGATGGTCGATGCGTGCGACCACTGCTTCATCGTGAAGACCTGGTCCGCCCATCGCGTGCAGGAGACGCACACCGCGCTGCTGCACCTGATCTGGGACCAACTCCATGTCGCGCTCGGAGAGGAAGATGTCCTCTGAATCACCGCTGCTCGCCGCCTGCCCCGTCCCCATCGCCGACACCGATCAAGTGCTGCTCGCGCACGGGAGCGGAGGGAAGCTGACCGCGCAGCTCATCGAACGGATGCTGCTGCCCGCCTTCCGGAACGAAGCGCTCGAGCAGCTCGACGACCAGGCCATCGTCCCGTTCGGCGGTGGCGCGCTGGCATTCACCACCGACTCCTACGTGGTGACCCCGCTGTTCTTCCCCGGCGGGGACATCGGAGAGCTGGCCGTGAACGGAACCGTGAACGACCTGGCCATGGGCGGAGCCAGACCCCTGTTCCTGTCGCTGGCGCTCATCCTCGAGGAGGGCCTCCCCCTGGCCGAGCTCGAGCGGGTCATCGCCTCCGTTCGTCGCGCCGCGGAGACAGCCGGGGTGCAGATCGTGACCGGGGACACCAAGGTCGTGAACCGGGGCAAGGGCGACAAGCTCTTCATCAATACCAGCGGCGTCGGCCTCCCCCGGCCCGGCGTGAAGCTGGGGTCCCGTTGCGTCCGCCCGGGCGACGAGATCCTGGTTTCAGGGCCCATCGGAAACCACGGCGTCGCCATCCTCTCCACCCGCGAAGGCCTGTCCTTCGGCGGCGAGCTCCGGAGCGACACCGCCCCCCTGAATGGGCTGGTGGAGTCCATGCTTCAGGTCTGGCCCGGAATTCACGCCTTGCGCGATCCGACCCGGGGAGGCGTGGCCGCGACGCTGGTGGAGATCGCCTCTCGGCAGAAGCTCGGGATCGAGGTGGACGAAACGAGCGTGCCCGTCGACGACGTGGTTCGCGGCGCGTGCGAAATGCTCGGACTCGATCCCCTTCTGGTGGCGAACGAAGGCAAGCTCGTCGCGTTCGTGCCGCGCGAAGGAGCTGACGCAGTGCTCGAGGCCATGCGCGCCCATCCCCTCGGCCGTTTCGCCGCGCGCATCGGCCGGGTCACCGCCGAGCACGCCGGCCGGGTCGTCCTGCGCACGCCGATCGGCGGGCGACGCATCCTCGACCTGCCCTACGGCGAGGCCCTGCCGCGCATCTGCTGAAGCGCACCTGCTGAACCACGATGCCCGCGCAAATGAAAAGCCCCCCGGGTGGGTAGTCCCGGAGGGCTTCTCTGCCTGAGCATCTGGGGGGCGACGAAGCCGGCCCTTCTAGCGGCCGCCCCCGCGAGCGACGCTACATCGCGCCCGTCTCAGAACCACCGCGGTCCGTCTCGGCGGCCAGGGGAGGCGGGATCAGCTCGCCGTGGGTGGCGGCCAACGCAGCCTCCATGTCCTCGATCTCGTCGGCCGGGCTCTCCACCTCGATGTCGAGGTGCTTGTACTGCGCGAGACCCGTACCGGCCGGGATGAGGCGGCCCATGATGACGTTCTCCTTGAGGCCGCGGAGGTAGTCCACCTTGCCCTGGATGGCGGCCTCGGTGAGAACCTTGGTGGTCTCCTGGAAGGACGACGCCGAGATGAACGACTCGGTGGAGAGCGACGCCTTGGTGATGCCGAGGAGCAGCGGCTCGCCGACCGCCGGCCGACCGCTCGCGGACATCACCTTCTCGTTCTCCTCCTCGAACACCCACTTCTCGACCTGCTCGTCGACGAGGAAGCCGGTGTCGCCCACGTCGGTGACGCGCACGCGGCGGAGCATCTGCCGCACGATCGTCTCGATGTGCTTGTCGTTGATCTTCACGCCCTGGAGTCGGTAGACCTCCTGGATTTCGTCCACGAGGTAGCGGGCCAGCTCCTTCTCACCGAGCACCTTCAGGATGTCGTGCGGGTTCGCCGCACCGTCCATCAGGGGCTCGCCGGCCTTCACCCTGTCGCCCACGTGCACGCTGATGTGCTTGCCCTTGGCGATCAGGTACTCCTTCGCCAGGTCCGGACGCGCCTCGCCGTTGATCTCCGGCGTGATCAGCACCTTGCGCTTGCCCTTGGTGTCCTTGCCGAAGGACACCATGCCGTCGATCTCCGCGATGATCGCGTGATCCTTCGGCTTGCGCGCCTCGAAGAGCTCAGCCACGCGCGGCAGACCGCCCGTGATGTCCTTGGTCTTCGTGGTCTCGCGCGGGACCTTGGCGATGACCTCGCCGGCGGTGATCTCGTCACCGTCGACCACCGTCAGGATCGCGCCCTGCGGCAGGAAGTAGCTCGCCGGCTGGGTCGTGGTGAGCATCAGCGTCTCGCCGTCCGGTCCACGGATGGTCACGCGCGGACGCGCCTCGGGATCGCGCGACTCGATGATCGTGCGCCGCGACAGACCGGTCACCTCGTCGAGGGTCTCGGTCATGGTCACGCCGTCGACGATGTCCTCGTACTTCACCGTGCCGCCCAGCTCGGTGAGCAGCGGCATGGCGAACGGGTCCCACTCGGCGATCATCGTGGCGGGTTCGAGCTTCTGGCCGTCCTTGACCAGCAGCTTCGCGCCGTAGATCACCTGGTAGCGCTCGCGCTCGCGGCCGGACTCGTCGATGACGACGAGCTCGCCGTTGCGGTTCATCACCACCAGGGTTCCGTCGTTACGGGTGACGGTGGACAGGTTCTGGAACTTCAACGTGCCCGCGTGGCGGTTCTCGAGCGACGACTGCTCCGCGCGACGGGTCGCCGCGCCACCGATGTGGAACGTACGCATCGTGAGCTGCGTACCCGGCTCACCGATGGACTGGGCGGCGATGACGCCGACCGCCTCACCGATGGAGACCTTGCGACCGCGCGCGAGGTCGCGACCGTAGCACTCGACGCAGATGCCGCGCCGCGCCTGGCAGGTCAGCACCGAGCGGATCTTCACCCGGTCCAGACCGCTGTTCTCGATGGCCGCGACCTTGGCCTCGTCCAGCTCCTCGTTCGCCCGGACCAGCACCTCGCCGTTCACCGGATCGAGGATGTCGTCCAGCGCCACGCGGCCGAGGATGCGCTCGCCGAGCGCCTCGATGATCTCGCCGCCTTCGACCAGGGCGCCGATGATCAGACCGTCCATCGTGCCGCAGTCGTACTCGGCAATGATCGCGTCCTGCGCCACGTCGACGAGACGGCGGGTCAGGTAACCCGAGTTCGCCGTCTTGAGCGCGGTGTCGGCCAGACCCTTGCGGGCGCCGTGCGTGGAGATGAAGTACTCCTGCACCGACAGACCTTCGCGGAAGTTCGCGACGATCGGCCGCTCGATGATCTCACCGGACGGCTTCGCCATCAGACCGCGCATGCCGGCGAGCTGGCGGATCTGCTGGGCAGACCCACGGGCGCCGGAGTCGGCCATGATGAAGATCGGGTTGAAGGACGGCTGCTTCCGCGTCTCCCTCTTCCCTTCCGCGTTGGTGCCGGTCGTCTCCTCCTGGGAGATCTGCAGCATCATCTCCGCGGCCACCTTCTCGGTGATCTCCGCCCAGATATCGATGACCTTGTTGTAGCGCTCACCGTCGGTGATCAGGCCCTCGAGGTACTGGTTTTCGATCTCGGCGACCTCCTTGCGCGCGAAGTCCAGGAAGTCCTGCTTCTTGGCAGGGATCAGCATGTCCTTCAGCGCGATGGAGATGCCGGCGCGGGTCGCGTTGGTGTACCCGAGCGAGCGGATCCGGTCGGCGAGCAGCACCGTCTCCTTCTCACCGGTCAGGCGGTAGCAGTAGTCGACGAGCCCGCCGAGCTGCTTCTTGTCCATGACCTTGTTGATCGTCTCGAAGCCGAGCTTGCGCGGGACGACCTCCCACAGGAGCACGCGGCCGACCGTGGTGTCATAGCGCTTGCCGTCGATGCGGCAGACGACCTTCGCCTGGAGGTGGACTTCGCCATGGTCGTGCGCGGCGCGGACCTCGTCCGGCGACGAGAAGACGCGGCCCTCGCCCTTCGCGAACTCGCGGGTCCGGGTCATGTAGTACAGGCCGAGGACCATGTCCTGGGTGGGGACGATGATCGGCTTGCCGTTCGCCGGGCTGAGGATGTTGTTCGTCGACATCATCAGCACGCGCGCTTCCATCTGCGCTTCGACGGAGAGCGGAACGTGCACGGCCATCTGGTCGCCGTCGAAGTCGGCGTTGAACGCGGCGCACACCAGCGGGTGGAGCCGGATCGCCTTGCCTTCGATCAGCACCGGCTCGAAGGCCTGGATGCCCAGACGGTGCAGCGTGGGGGCGCGGTTGAGGAGCACGGGGTGCTCGCGGATGACGTCCTCGAGGATGTCCCAGACCTCGGGGCGCTCCTTCTCCACCATCTTCTTCGCCGACTTGATGGTGGTGACGTATCCCTTCTCTTCGAGCTTGTTGTAGATGAACGGCTTGAACAGCTCGAGCGCCATGATCTTGGGCAGGCCGCACTGGTGGAGCTTGAGCTCCGGGCCGACCACGATCACCGAACGGCCGGAGTAGTCCACGCG
>JBAWAM010000423.1:0-1520 GCA_049589315.1 Myxococcaceae bacterium | reverse complement strand
CCAAATGATTACATTGTAGTATTAAAGGATAACAATTTTCTATCATCTGTATCATCGCTAGCTGGTAAAGCCAGAAGCGATGGTGCAACCATCCAACATGTTTACGATGACGCTCTACATGGTTTTTCTATGAAAGTCCCTAATGAAGATGTGCTTGACGAAATTGTGGCCAATCCCGGCGTAGATTATGTACAGCCGGAAGTGAAGGTGAAAGCATTTGCTCAGAGTTTACCAACTGGCGTTAATAGAGTAGACGGTGACCTGAGTTCAACTAAATCTGGAAACGGGAAAGGAAGCGTAAATGTTGACATAGGTATTATGGACACAGGAATTGATCTGAATCATCCTGATCTCAATATATATACACAAGTAACCTTTGTTTCAGGTACGGCGAACGGTAACGATGATAATGGTCATGGTACAGCTGTGGCTGGTATTGCAGCGGCAAAAGATAACTCTCGTGGTGTAGTGGGCCTGGCTCCGGGTGCTAGATTATGGGCAATTAAGGTTCTTGATAGTAACGGTATTGGTTCTACTTCCGACATAATAGAAGGAATTGATTATGTTACTGAACATGCGAATGAGATAGATGTCGTGAATTTGAGCTTTTGTGCCATTGGACAAAATAAGGCTCTCCACAGTGCAATCATTAAATCTGTCGCATCTGGAGTAACTTATACTGCTGCAGCGGGTAATGAAGGCGTGGATGCATCATCTGTATTTCCAGCAAGTTTCCCAGAAGTAATAGCCGTATCAGCAATTGTTGACACCGATGGAAGGTGTGGTGCTATTTCGTCTACAGTTACACCAGCTGGGAAAGATGATACTTTTGCAAGGTTTAGTAATTATGGGTCAGTAGTTGACGTAGCTGCACCAGGAGTTTTTATCAAAACAACAACGAGAGTGGGTTCTTATACTACATTCAGTGGTACTAGCGCTTCAACTGCTCACGTTACCGGCGCAGCCGCATTATATGAATCTGAACATCATAATGCAACCCCCTCAGAGATAAGGAAAGCTATTAGGATCTTTGGGTCCACACCAGCCACAAAATGTGATGGTAATGGTCACGGTTACTTTACAGGAGATCGTGATAACTTTGCCGAACCATTATTGTACATGCCGCGTCTATAAAAGAGATTAATACACTGGCAAAGACCAAGTCTAGTATTATACCTAGGATAACTTTTTCAAAATTAAAGTTAGGATTTGTAAAGCTGATTTGGGAATATCTTATAAATCTTAAACTGCTGTCTGAATATTAATCTTCACCATTGTAAAAATTGCTACGTGATACCTGCACAAAAAAAATTTAATCGTAGCGTTTGGACTCGAATTATTAACAATACGATTCCCGAGGGCTTAAACCCCACGAAAGAGAATGATTTTTTTGTACCTACTGCAACTGCAATTACTATTTGAATTAATAAAATAAAGATTAGAAAATATAGAAGAAATGAGTTGTGTTATGAACAGTTAGTACGTTTCTATAAATAGCTACCTTCAACATGTTATTCGGT
>JBAWAM010000422.1:0-15047 GCA_049589315.1 Myxococcaceae bacterium | reverse complement strand
CGGGAGGGCCGATCGTGCTCAGCGGTCACACTGCAGTCAACGCGGGTGGCCTGTACGGAGTCCCCAACGTGGTGAAGAACGCGCCCGGGGAAGCGTTCATCGACATCCGCGAGAACGGCACGAAGCTCGACGTCCCTGCGAGCAACACCAACAGGAAGACGGTCTATGACCTGGGCGCCGCAATGGACACGCTCGTCTACGGCATCCGCGCGTTCCATTCCAACGTCGCCGTGAGCGTCAATGGTTGGCTGGATTTCTCCTCGTCCACGAGCGTCGGGCCGGCCGACAACAACTCGCCATTCCCGCATGCGCAGCTGGTGCCGCTGGCGATCGCCCCCTACTTCGACGACCTGCGGACGAAGGACGATGGCAGCTCGGCCATCTACGTCCGCACCGATGGCAACGGTCTGAACCGCAGACTCATCGTGCAGTGGGACAACCTCAAGCACAACGACTTCTCCGTGAGCTCCCTCACGTTCCAGGCCCAGATCTACGAGAGCGGCAAGATCGTGTTCGCCTACAAGACCCTGCAGGTGGGCGGGCCCGAACTCCCCGCGATCGGCGTGATCAACGATGACAAGTCGGGCGGACTGGCCGCACCGGACCTCCCCTCCGAGGGAGACACGTACACGTTCTTCGGGCCGGTGACCCCACCCGTCACCATGGCAGCGATCGATGCCCCCTGGGCGGCGCGCATCCAGGTCGGCACCACGGACTTGTACCTCAACGTCCTCGCCGATCCGCCTGCGTACCAGGCGCCCGCTCCGGTCACGATCCCCGAGTGAGCCCCCGCGCCCTCTAGATTCGTCACGGTTTCCTGCGGTGCACTGGCCCCCGTCGCTCATGCGATGGGGGCTTTTTCGTAAATGGGTCCATGCGCGGCCTGGGGGGCGCGATCAGCCGCTGCGACGGGAGCCCCATCCACTCCGGGTCCGAGTCGCAGGGGTCGATCACCGTCACGCCCGAATTCGACACCACGTACACCCTGGAGGTGGACGGCCGCACCTTCCGGGTCTCGGTGAATGTGAACCCGGCTGTCGCCGAGCTCGTCGCGACGCCGACAGCTGTGGAGCCGGGCGGAACCGTGACGCTGAGCTGGAAGTCAGGCGGCGCGACGAAGGTGACCTTGTCCGCGGAGGGCCGCGGCGAGTTGAGCACGACGACCGATCAAGGCCAGATCGCCGAGGGCAGCTTCGCCGACGCGCTTCCGGCAGAGCTCATCGCCAACGGCTTCGTGAGCTACGTCCTCGAAGCCCAGCGCGACGCGCTCGTCGCCCGGCGCGAGCTGAAGGTGTGGGTCGGCACCCAGCCGCTGATCGAAGAGTTCCTCGTGCCCGCATTCGCGCAGGAGGGAGGAGACTTCGTCGTGTCCTGGCGCACGGAGCTCGCCAACCAGGTGCAGATCGCCGTCGATGGCGAGGTGGTCTACCAGGCGCCCACGCAGGATCTCGCGCGGATCGGCAACGTGTTCCTTCCCTTGCCCGCTCCGGGTGCTTCGCAGGCAATACAGCTTCGCGCTCGAAACCATCGCGGCGGTGAAGTGACTCGGACTTTCACGGTCGTAGCGCAGTAGCAGAGGAGCGGCCGCGCCAAATAGGAACTCTTTGTTCCCTTCCGCCCCCGCGAACCGCTCCTCATCGCGTTCGACCGAACACCCCGCCAGATCCCCGCAGTCCAGATCGGGAGCTGGCACCCGCCCTGCACAGACGAGCAAGCGGAGCACCGGATGACGGCGCTGGGGGGTGTGGCGTGGCAAAGCCGAACGAGCCGAGTGGAAGGGGGCCGTACGATCCGATTTGCGGACGCGCTCTGAGCCCGGAGACGGACCGTTGTTCGGTCGAGTACAAGAAACGGACGTACTACTTCTGTTCGGAGAAGTGCCGGGAGGCGTTCCAACACCGAACCGAGAAGTTCCGACTGAACGAGCTCGCCCGCGCGGGCGCGCTGCTGACCCCGGGAAGGGTGCGCTGGGGGCTGGCCTAGCCGGAAGCGCGCACGTCCTTGAGCTTCATGGAGATCCGCCGGACCCCTCGGAACTCGTCGATCCCCACCTGGTACGCAAGATCCACCGGACCTCCCGTGAGCGGGAGGCGGTCCTCCATTCCGAAGCCAATCGCGTCGAACTGGGGCGAGCCTTCGACGGAGAGCTTGAGGTGACCCGCCCCTCCCCGCTTGTTGGGGAGGAGTCTGGGATGCGTCACCAGGCGACGTGAAGCAAACACCGGCTCCGGATTTCCGTGGCCGAATGGGCCCAGACGGCCGATGGCCTCCACCGCGCGCTCGTCCAGCTCTCTCAGCGACACCACCGCGTCGATCCGACAGCGGGGAACCAGGTCCTCGTCGGTCAGCCGCTCACCCGCGACCTGCGCAAACTGCTCGGTGAAGGCGGGGAGCCGATCGGGCTCGATCGAGAGCCCCGCGGCGGCCTTGTGTCCGCCGTATTTGGCGAGGTGTTCGGCGCACCGATGCAACGCCTCCACCAGGTGGAACCCTTCGATGCTCCGGGCCGACCCGCGCCCCATGCCATCGCGCACCGCCACCAGGATGGTGGGCCGGTGGAACCGCTCCACCACCCGGGATGCCACGATTCCGATGACGCCGGGGTGCCATCCGTCCGAATGCAGCACCAGCCCCCGGGCTTTCTTCTGCAGCTCGGCCTGGGCCAGCGCGTCGTCCAGGATGCCCTGCTCGACGGACTGGCGCTCCGCATTCGCCCGATCGAGCTGCTCCGCCAGCGCCCGCGCCTCCTCCAGGGACTCCGAGCAGAGCAGCTTCAACCCGACCGAGGCGTCGTCCATCCGCCCCGCCGCGTTGATCCGCGGCCCGAGTCGGAACCCGACCTGTCCCGAGCTGACCGCTGCGTCCGCCCCAAGCCCCGCGACTTCCTTGAGTGCGCGCACGCCCGGCCGACGTGCCTGCGTCAGCTCTTCGAGCCCGACCTTCACCAGGATCCGGTTCGCCCCCGTGAGCGGCACCACGTCCGCCACCGTGGCCAGCGCGACGAGGTCCATCAGGCTGCGCAGGTTGGGTTCGCGCCGCGAGGCGAACGCGCCGTCTTCGCGGAGTCGCTTGCGAAGGCCCATGCACAGGTTGAACGCCACCCCGGCTGCGCAGAGATGGCGGGTCGGGTACTCACACCCGGGCTGATGCGGGTTCAGGATCGCGTCGGCCGGAGGCATGGTCTCCGGTACCTGATGGTGGTCCACCACCACCACGTCGAGTCCCAGTGCCTTGGCCCGGGCGACCTCGGAGGTGGAGGTGATGCCGCAGTCCAGCGTCACCAGCACCCGGGTGCCGTCCTGGGCGATTCGTTCGATCGCCTCGACGTTGAGCCCGTAGCCTTCATCGAGACGGTGCGGGATGTAGGTGGCGACCTTTCCGCCGACCTCCCGCAGGAACAGCGACAGCAACGAGGTGGAGCAGACGCCGTCCACGTCGTAGTCGCCCCACAGGGTGAGCTTCTCTTCCGTCTTCAGGGCTCGGAGGATGCGTTCGACCGCACCGGGCATGCCCTTCATCCGGAACGGATCCGGGAGATCCGAAAGCCGGTCCGACAGGAAGGCCTGCGCCGCTTCCGGCGTGTTGATCCCGCGGTTCCAGAGAATGCGGGCAGCGAGCGGATGCAGCTCCAGCGCCGCCGCCAAACTCGGCGCTCCATCCTCCAGCGGCTCGGGCACGACCCAGCGCAAGCGACCTCCCCTGGAGACCGCCCGATGCGGCCTCCCCAACGACAGGTGCGCGGACCCTAGCAGGAGGGTCTGACACCAGGCGGGCGACCGAAGCCGGCCAGGTCGATCTGCCTCCGGGGAGGCGGCCTGGGGAGCCGAGCGGGCGCCGACGTGCGCATCGTTCCGGCAGAACGGCGGGGGCGGGAGGAGGACCTCACATGGGGAGCTCGAAGGTGGCCTTGATCTCACTGCTTGCGCTGGCGATCGCCGGTCCGGTCGAGGCCGAGAGCCGCAAGAAGGAAGAAGGCAAGCAGGGGGACTTCAACGTCTTCCTGCGCGGCGGCGTGGGCGACTACACGGGTGACCTCGGTGAACTCACGTCCTCGGGGCCGGTCTGGGGCGTCACCTTCAACGTCCAGCCCTGGAACGTCATCGGACTGGAGCTCAGCTACAACGGCTCGCGAAACGTCGTGCAGGACGAGTTCATCGCCGACAACCCGTTCGTGAATCGGAACGGCGCGAGCGGACTGGTGAGGCTGGGGCTCCCATTCCTCGAGCGGGTGAGGCCGTTCGTGGGGGCGGGCTTCGGCGCGTCATACGCGAACGTGACAGGCCGGGCCGGAGGCCGGTACCAGGACGACCTGATGGCGGAGCTTCCGGTCGCCGCTGGCCTGGAGTTCAACTCCGGGGGTGTCACCGCCGGGCTCCGCGGCACGTATCGCTACCTGTTCGACGAGGCCTGGGCCAACCCGGCCCTGCCGGGGAATCCCCAAGGAAGCTTCCTCGAGGGCGAGCTCACCTTCGGCGCCCGGTTCTGAGCCCCGCTGACAGGCGTGCGGGACGTGCTCTTGCCTTTACTCGCGGACGAGGCGCGTAGTACGGCATGTAGGTGACTTCCGTCGCCCCGAACCCGCTGCTGGCACTCGTCGCTGCGCTGGCGACCGGAGCGCCGCGCGGGCCAGCGAGCCCGATGCACGGTCCTTCCTCCTGAGCGGTGGCTCTCGTCTGACGCGCGAACGCGCTCCCCCTGCTCTCCTCTGATCGCCCTCGGTCCCGAAGCCCACCCGAGCATGCCCAACGTCCACGATTTCCTCGTCGTCCTGACCCTGGTCCTCTGCGTCGCCGCGGTCACCACGGTGCTGTTCCAGCGGCTCCGCCAGCCGGTCGTGCTCGGCTACATCCTCGCCGGGCTCATCGTCGGTCCGTACATCCCCGTTCCGCTCACGGCCGACGCCAACATCGTCCACATCCTCTCGGAGCTGGGCGTCATCCTCCTGATGTTCTCGCTGGGCCTGGAGTTCAGCCTCCGCAAGCTGATCCAGGTCGGCCCGACCGCCGGAGTCACCGCGGTAATCCAGTGCGCGATCATGCTGTGCCTGGGCTTCCTCGTCGGCCAGGCCTTCGGCTGGACCACCCTTGAGAGCATCTTCACCGGCGCGGTGATCGCCGTCTCCAGCACCACCATCATCGCCAAGGCCTTCGACGAGCAGGGCATCCGCGGGAAGCTCCGCGAGCTCGTCGTCGGGGTGCTGATCGTCGAGGACCTGATCTCGGTCCTGATGATGGCCACCCTCACCGCCGTCTCCACCGGGTCCGGACTGTCGGCCGGAGCGCTGGCGCTGACCACCGGACGGCTCGCCGCCTTCCTGATCGGCCTGGTCGTGGTGGGGCTGTTGGTGATCCCCCGGACGGTGCGCTACATCGCCCGGCTCAACCGCGCCGAGACGACGCTCGTCGCCAGCGTCGGCATCTGCTTCGGCATCGCGCTGCTCGCGCACGAGTTCGGTTACTCCGTCGCGCTCGGCGCGTTCATCGCCGGCTCGCTGGTGGCCGAGTCCGGCGAGGCGAAGCAGATCGAGCACCTGATCCAGCCGGTGCGCGACATGTTCGCCGCCATCTTCTTCGTCTCGGTGGGCATGCTGATCGATCCCGCGCTGATCGCGCACCACTGGGTCGCCGTGCTGGTCCTGACCTGCGTGGTCATCCTCGGCAAGTTCGTCAGCGTCTTCGTCGGCGCCTTCCTCACCGGCCACGGGACCCGGACCTCCGCCCAGGCCAGCCTGAGCCTCGCCCAGATCGGCGAGTTCTCCTTCATCATCGCCAGCCTCGGCCTCTCGCTGAAGGCGACCGGAGACTTCCTCTATCCGGTGGTGGTCGCGGTCTCGGCCATCACCACCCTCACCACCCCTTTCCAGATCCGCGAGTCCGCGAAGGTGGCGGCCTTCATCGACCGCAAGCTGCCGAAGCCGCTTCAGACGTACGTCACCCGGTACGGCACCTGGATCGAGCGACTTCGCGCAGCGCCACGGATGGAGACCCGGGGCGCCCAGGTCCGCAAGCTCGTGCGCTCGCTTCTGATCGACTCCGGGCTGCTCATCGCCGTGATCATCGGAACGGCGCTGAGCGTGAACGCCATCGCCGGCTTCCTCGAAGAGACGTTCGGGCTGACCCAGGCGCTCGCCGCGTGGGTGGTCATCATCGGGGGCGCCCTGCTCGGCCTGCCCTTCGCGGTGGGCGTCGTCGGGCTCTCCCGTCGCCTCGGGACCGCGCTCGCCGAAGCCGCGCTTCCGGTCCAGGCGGCTGGACGCCCCGACCTCGCCGCAGCGCCACGACGGGCCCTGCTGGTGTCGCTTCAGCTCGTAATCCTCCTGCTCGTGACCCTTCCGATCGCGGCGATCACCCAGCCCATCGTCGGAGGCCTCGCGGCGCCGCTCGCCATCGCCCTGTTGTTGGGTGTTGTGGGATTCGCCTTCTGGCGAAGCGCCAAGAACCTCCACGGTCACGTCCGCGCCGGAGCCCAGATGGTGGTGGAGGTCCTCGCCGCCCAGTCCCACTCGGGCCAGGGGACGCCGGGACACGCCGAGCTGGAGCAGGTCGAGCAGCTGCTCCCCGGAATCGGTGCGCCGGTCTCCGTCCAACTCGAAGAGCGAAGCCACGCCGTGGGGCGGTCGCTCGCGCAGCTCAACCTCCGCGGCGAGACCGGCGCCACCGTCCTCGCCATCCATCGGCAGGGGGGCAGCATCAGCGTACCGACCGCCGACGAGACGCTCCGGGCCCGTGACGTGCTGGCGTTGACGGGGACACGCGAGGCAGTCGAAGCCGCAGAGCGTCTGTTGAATCCGCCCGTGTTGTCAGAGAAAGCAGTGACCGCCATCTGAGCAGTCCGGCTACGTTGCCGCCTCGATGGTGCAGCACGAGGCGCCCCTCATTGCGACGACCGCGGTCGGCCTCGCCGTCGCCTTCGTGGGGGGCTTCCTCGCGACCCGGCTGAAGCTGCCCGCCCTCGTCGGCTATCTGCTCGCGGGCGTCGCCGTCGGCCCCTTCACCCCCGGGCTCTCCGCCGATCCCGATCTGGCCAGCCAACTCGCAGAGATCGGCGTCATCCTCCTGATGTTCGGGGTGGGCATCCACTTCTCCTTCGAGGACCTCCTCGCCGTTCGCCGGATTGCCGTCCCCGGAGCGCTCGTGCAGATCGCCGGAGCGACCCTGTCCGGCGCGGCGTTGGCCTTCCTCTGGGGCTGGGACTTCGGGGCCGGACTCGTGTTCGGTCTCGCGCTGTCGGTGGCCAGCACCGTCGTGCTCCTCCGGGCGCTCGAGGAGCGGGGCGCGGTCGAGTCGGTGAACGGGCGCATCGCCGTGGGCTGGCTGATCGTCGAGGACCTCGCGATGGTCCTCGCCCTGGTCCTCCTTCCAGCGGTTGCCGGCGCCCTGGGCCCCCAGACTTCCCCCACCACCGGGCAGAGCATCCTCCTGTCACTGGTCCTGACCCTCGGGAAGGTGGCCCTGTTCGTCGCGACCATGGTCATCGTCGGCAGGCGGGTCATTCCGTGGCTGCTCTCCCTGGTGGCGAAGACCGGCTCGAGGGAGCTGTTCACCCTCTCCGTGCTGGCGGTGGCGCTGGGCGTCGCGGTGGGGTCGGCGAAGCTCTTCGGCGTCTCCTTCGCGCTCGGTGCCTTCTTCGCCGGCGTGGTGGTGAGTGAGTCCAGCCTGAGCCACCGCGTCGCCCAGAACTCGCTGCCGCTGCAGGATGCCTTCTCGGTGCTGTTCTTCGTCTCGGTCGGGATGCTCTTCGATCCGATGGTGCTCGTCCGGCAACCCTTCCAGGTGTTGGCCGTCCTCGGGATCGTGGTGCTGGGCAAGTCCGTGGCGGCGTTCGTGATCGTGCTGCTGTTCCGGTATCCGCTCGCCACCGCCCTCACGGTGTCTGCCAGCCTCGCCCAGATCGGCGAGTTCTCCTTCATCCTGATCGCCCTGGGCGTTTCATTCGGACTGGTCCCGCCCGAGGCGTCCAGCCTGATCGTCGCGGGCGCCCTCCTGTCGATCACCCTCAACCCGTTCGTGTTCCGGGCCATCGATCCCATCCTCGAGCGCCTCAGGCGGACCCCACGCTTCGCCCCGCGGGCGGTCGAGCCGGAAGACCCGCTCGCGCTGCTTCCGTCCCAGGTCGACCCGCACCTGCGCGACCACGTCGTCCTCGTGGGCTACGGCCGGGTCGGCACGCTCATCGGCCACGAGCTCGAGGTCCACGGCATCCCGTGGGTCGTGATCGAGCAGAACCGGGAGTACGTGGCGACCCTGCGAGACCAGGGCGTTCCCGCGATCTACGGCGACGCGGCCAGACCGGGCATCCTCGCGCATGCCCACCTCGAGTGTGCACGGCTCCTGGTGGTCGCCACTCCGGACGCGCTCCAGGCGCGGCAGATCATCGACGTGGCCCGAAGCCAGAACCCCGGAATCGAACTCATCGTCCGGACCCACAGCGACGAGGAACATGCGTTTCTCGAAGCATTGGGGGTGCGCCGGGTTGTGATGGGAGAGCGCGCGCTCGCGCGGGTGATGGCGCACGAAGCGCTGCTCGTCTTCCGCGGCAACCACAGACCATGAAAAAAGGGGCGGACGCCGCTCGACGTCCGCCCCTGACTTCTGAAACCGGGAGCCTGACTAGGCGGTGGCGTGCGCCGTCTTCTTCTCCTGCGCCGCGCGCGCAGCCATCCGCTCGTCGATCCAGATCGTGAGCGGGCTCGCGATGAAGATGGACGAGTACGTACCCACCGCCACGCCGACCAGCATGGCCCACGCGAAGTCGCGGATCTCGCCGACGCCGAAGACGATCAGACCGATGACCGCCAGCACCGTGGACATACCGGTGAGGATGGTGCGGGAGAGCGTCTCGTTGATGGCGATGTTGATGACCTCGGGCAGCGGCTTGCCCTTGAGCTTCGCCATCTCCTCTCGCACGCGGTCGTAGATCACGATGGTGTCGTTGACCGAGTAGCCGACGATGGTGAGCAGCGCGGCGATCGCGGTCAGATTGAACTCGGCGCGGAACACCAGGTAGAAGCCGACCACCATGATCACGTCGTGGAGCATGGCGATCAGCGCGCCCGGGCCGAACTTGAAGTCGAAGCGGAACGCCACGTAGATGAGGATGGCGATCATCGAATAGATGACCGCCATGATCCCGCGGTTGCGGAGCTGCTTGCCGACCTGCGGACCCACGTAGTCGACCCGCTGGCGCTCGAAGTCCGGCTGCCCGTCCGCGCCAACGTGGCCCGCAGAGAGCGCGGCGAACACCTTGTCGGCGATGCCGCTGACCACGACCTGGTAGTCGAAGCCGCCGCCCTGCGCCGCGCCGAGAAAGCGAACCTCGTTCACGCCCACGCCCGCGCCGGTGACGGTCTTGCGCACCGCCTCGGTGTCGGCCTGGTTCGCCATGCGGAAGTTCACCAGACCGTTGTCCAGGTCGGCGTCGAAGCGCTGCACCTGGCCGAGCTGATCCAGCGCCGCCTTCACCTGGTCGCGGTTCTGCTCGGTGAGCTGGGTGACGCCGCCCATCCGGAGGAGAAACGTGTTCTCTCCCGCCGAACCGATGGGCGTGACGGTGACGCCTTCGAGCCCGCCCGCCTCAGCGCGCCGACGGACCTCTTCCACCGAGGTCGACTGCTTGAACTTCACCTCGACCACCGTGCCGCCGGCGAAGTCCACGCCAAGGTTCAGCCCGAAGATCGCGACCCCGACGAGGATGAGGACGTTGACGGCCGTGGAGATCGCCACCGCGATCCGCCGCTTGCCGATGAAGTCGATGTGCGTCTTGTTCTTGAGGAATTCCATGTCGATCGACTCCCGGCCTAGATGGATACCGTCTGGGCGTTGCGGCCGTGGACGAACCAGGTGGTGATGAGCCGCGTCACGACGATCGCGGTGAACATCGAAGCGATCAGGCCGATGATCAGCGTGGTGGCGAAGCCCCGGATCGGTCCGGTTCCCGTGAAGAACAGGATGAAGCCGGCGATCAGGGTCGTCACGTTTCCGTCGAAGATGGTCCAGAACGCGCGGTCGTACCCCTGGTCCACCGCCGCGCGGGCCGTCTTACCTGCGCGCAGCTCTTCGCGGATGCGCTCGTTGATCAGCACGTTCGCGTCCACGGCCATGCCGAGCGTCAGGATGAACCCGGCGATGCCCGGCAGCGTCAGTGTCGCGTTGAACAGCGCCAGCGCGGCCAGGATGATCAAGCCGTTGAGCAGCATCGCCACGTCCGAGATGAGCCCTGCCCGCTTGTAGTAGACGCCCATGAAGATCAGGATCAGCACGATCCCCAGCAGGGTGGCGAAGGCGCCCTTCTTGATGAGCTCGGGCCCAAGCGTCGCGCCGACCTGACGGATCTCACCGATGGCCACCGGCGCGGGCAGCGCACCCGCCTTGAGCACCAGCGCCAGGTTCTGCGCCTCCTGCAGCCACTCGTCGAAGCTCCGTCCCACGGCGCGTCCCATGGTGATGCGGGCGCGGCCGCCGGGGATCTTCTCGTTGATCCGCGGCGCGGAGTGCACGGTCTCGTCGAGGACGATGGCCATGCGCCGCCCCACGTTCTCTCCGGTCAGGCGCTCGAAGTCGCGGGCGCCCTGGGCGTCGAAGGTGAGGTTCACCTCGGGCTCGTTGAGCTGTCCCACCGTCGCATCGGCGGACGCGAGGCTGTCGCCGGTGACGCCGGCGGTGCGCTCCAGGAGGTAGGTCCGGTACAACGAGCACTCGCCCTTGCGGACCGGCGACGGCACGCACTCCAGCAGGACTTCCTTGCCTTCCGGCGCCTTGCCATCGACGTACGCGAGCAGCGCCTCGCGGTCGGCCGACTCGAGCGTGGGCCAGCCTTCGGCGGTGCTGAGGGTGATGCCTGCCGGCAGCGGGCTCTGCTGGGCAAGGTTCGAGAAGAACGGCTGGCTGTCGTCGACCAGGCGGAACTCGAGTTGGGCCGTGGTGCCGATGAGCTCCTTGGCGCGCTCCGCATCCGCCTCGCCCGGAAGCGAGATCATGATCGAATCGGTGCCCTGCTTGCGGATGTCCGCCTCGGCCACGCCCCACTTGTCCACGCGGCTGCGAATCACGAGCATGGCCTGCTCGAGCGCCTCCTCCTGGAACTGGGCGATCTGGGTGTCATTGAGCCGGAGCACCACGCCGCCCTGCTCGCGGCCGTCGATGGTGAAGTCGCCGAACGACTCCTTCAGCTCCTTCTCCACAGCGTCCAGCGTCGCCGCGTCCTGCGGCGTGACGACGACCCGGAGATCCTCCGGATGCGCGACCGCCGTGGCGTTGAGCTTCCGGTCGGACAGGTAGTTCTGGATCTGCACCGCCCGACGTTCGACCCGCTTCTTCAGCGCGGTCTCGGTGTCGACGCGCATCACCATGTGGATGCCGCCCTGGAGATCGAGCCCCAGGTTCAGCCGGTACTTCGCCGGCGGCGCCCACGCGGGCAGCACCTTCTCCAGGGCAGCGATGTTGTTCCGCTGCTCCGGCGGCAGAACCACCATGGAGTAGTACGTCGGAATGAGGAACCAGACGCAGCCGAGGGTGATGGCCACGGTCAGCGCGACCTTCCAGCGCCACGAGGAATCCATCTACTTCTCCTCCTTCTTCGCATCCGCCTTCACGGGCGTCGCGGACTCGTCCGGCACCGCTCCCCGGGCCTGGATCGCGGTCTTCAGCACGCGCACGCGGACGCCGTTGGCGATCTCCACGAGGACGACCTTGTCCATCACGGTGTGAATGGTCCCGAGAATGCCGCTCTGCAGGACGACCTCATCGCCCTTCTTAAGCGACTGCATCAGGGAGCGGTGCTCCTTCGCCTGCTTCTGCTGAGGGCGAATGAGCAGGAAGTACATGATGACGAACAGGACCGCGATGTAGCCCACCGTGATCAGTGAACTGCCACCGCCCGCAGGGGCCTGCGCCAGAAGGATCGGAAGGGACGACTCCACAAGCTGCCTCGTTTTCGTCGACTCGTGTGATGCGTAACCCCCCGGAAATCCGCGCAAACTGTCCCGGATTGCGGGGTGGGGGGGCCTCTTATCAGCCGATACAATGTGGGGCAAGCAGAGTGCACCCACTGCTATCAACGATAGGCAGGACGAGCAGACTGGTCCGACATCGCCAAACAGCTATAAGCCGGGCGCATTTCTTCCCCGGAGGCCTCCCGATGGTCCGTCCCCTCGCCCCCCTTTTCGCAGCCCTTTCGGCCATTCTCCTATTCGGCTGCGCCGGAACCTCCATTGGCCAGCCCTGCGTCGCCAACGAGGATTGTGACAGCGGCCAGACCTGCTACGTGGAGTTCACCGGCGGGTTCTGCGGGAAGGGCTGTACCCAGGAAGGCTCGGTCGTGGACTGCCCGGGGAACACGATCTGCGCGAGCCAGGGCAGCCGGCTGAGCTGCTCCCTGCTGTGCACCGACAAGTCCGACTGCCGGGCCGATCACGAGTGCAATGGCGTCAGCGGCACCAACCTCAAGGCCTGCCGCGCCCAGTAGTCACGGAGTCGAAGCGCGCGGACCGTGCCGCTCCCGGATCTCCGCCAGATACGACGCGTAGCGGTCCTGTTCGATCGCCTCCCTCGCCCTCGACATGAGGGTGAGGAAGTAGTGCACGTTGTGCAGCGTGTTGAGCCGCATCGCGGTGATCTCCTTCGCCACGAACAGGTGGCGGAGGTACGCGCGGGAGTAGGTGCGGCAGGTGTAGCAGGCGCACGCGGGATCGAGCGGCCGGGGATCGCGCGCGTACGCCGCGTTCTTGATCACCACCTTGCCCTCCGACGTGAAGAGCAGGCCATTGCGCGCGCAGCGGGTGGGCAGGACGCAGTCGAACATGTCGACGCCCGAGGCCACGCAGGTGACCAGGTCGAGCGGGGTCCCCACGCCCATCAGGTAGCGCGGCTTGTCCTTCGGCAGCAGCGGCGCCGAATACGCGACGCCTGCGTGCATCGCCTCGGGGACCTCGCCCACCGAGTATCCCCCGAGCGCGTAGCCCGGCAGGTCCACCGCGCAGATCTCCTCCGCGTGACGCTTGCGGAGCTCGTCGGACAACCCGCCCTGGACGATGCCGAAGAGTGAAGAACGCTCGCGGCTCCACGCCGTCACGCACCGGTGGAGCCAGCGGGTGGTGCGGGCCAGCGAGGCCTCGAAGTACGCGCGGTCCGAGAGCGCGGGCGGGCACTCGTCGAACGCCATGATGATGTCCGCGCCGAGCGTCTCCTGGATCTCGATCGACCGCTCCGGCGTGAGCATGTGGTAGCGGCCGTCGAGGTGGGACTGGAAGCGCGCGCCCTCCTCGGTGATCTTCCGCTTCTCGGACAGGCTGAACACCTGGAACCCGCCCGAGTCGGTGAGCATGGCGCGGTTCCACGAGATGAACTGGTGCAGCCCGCCCATCGCTCCGACCAGCTCCTCTCCGGGGCGGAGCATCAGGTGGTAGGTGTTGCCGAGGATGATGCGGGCCCCCAACTCCTCGAGGTCCGCCTGGGCGAGGCTCTTCACGCTGCCTGCGGTTCCCACCGGCATGAACACCGGCGTCTCGATCGTCCCGTGGGGCGTATGGAGCCGACCGCGGCGCGCGCCGGTCTGCGCATCCACGTGCAGCAACTCGAAGCGGACGAGCCCGGGCTCGACCCGTGAATCCCCTTTGCCTGTGCCTGTCATGGGCCCTCGGAGATGAACATGGCGTCGCCGTAGGAGAAGAAGCGGTAGCCCTCGCGGACCGCCTCCCGGTAGGCAGCCAGGGTGTGGGCGTGTCCCGCGAAGGCGCTGACCAGCATGAGCAGCGTCGACCGCGGGAGATGGAAGTTCGTGACCAGCGCGCCGACCTGCCTGAAGGCGTGGCCCGGGCGGATGAAGATGGCGGTCTCGCCCGCGCCCGCGCGCAGCGCACCCGTTGCCGGGTCGGTGGCGCCCTCGAGCGTGCGGACCACGGTCGTCCCCACCGCGACCACCCGCCCGCCGCGCGCCTTCGTCTCCGCCACCAGGCGGACCGTCTCCTCGGGGATGGAGAACCGCTCCGAGTGCATCTTGTGCCTGTCCGGGTCCTCGCGCACCGGCATGAACGTCCCCGGTCCCACGTCGAGCGTGACGAAGGCGCGGCGCACCCCGCGGCGGGCGAGCTCGTCGAACACCGCCGGCGTGAAGTGCAGCCCCGCGGTGGGTGCCGCCACCGAGCCGGGGTGGACCGCGAAGACCGTCTGATAGCGCTCCCGGTCCTCCGGCGCCGGCTCGCGCGAGATGTACGGAGGCAGCGGCAGCCGGCCCTGGCGCTCGAGCAGATCGCCCAGCGAGGTGCCTTCAGGCCCGGTGAAGCGGACGCGCACCTCTCCGCCCCCCGGCGCCTCCACGATCTCCGCCAACATCCCGCCGTCGAAGCCGATCCGCGTTCCCGGGCGAAGCCCCTTGCTCGCCTGTCCCAGACAGACCCAATCGACGCCGCCCGCGCGGCCGGAGAGCGCGCCCTCGGTGGAGACGGCCGCCGCCGGACGGACCAGCAGCAGCTCCGCGCGGCCGCCCGTGGGAATCTTCCGACCGATGAGCCGGGCCGGGATCACCCGCGTGTCGTTGAGCACCAGCAGGTCTCCTTCGCGCAGGAGCGAGGGCAGCTCGAGGAACGCGCGATGCTGGACGGCACCCGAGGTGCGATCGAGCACCATCAGGCGCGAACGGTCCCGCTCCCCACTGGGGAACTGGGCGATCTGCTCGACCGGGAGCTCGAAGTCGAAGTCGTCGAGACGCACGGCCCTCAGTTATCGGTTGTCGGCCTGGCGCGCCAGCACGAGCGCGCCGAGACCCTCAATACAGCGTCTGCAGCTCGGTGCCCGGGTAGTAGTGGGACAGGATCTCCCGGTACTCGCGACCCTGGTCGGCGAGCGCCTTGGCCCCCCACTGGCACAGGCCAGCCCCGTGTCCGAAGCCCCGGCCGACGAAGCGCAGCTCACCGTCGGGCCCCGGCTTCAGCTCGAACTCCAGGCTCTTCACCCGCATGTACCCGAGCTTTCGCCGGAACGTAGCGGCGTCGAAGGTGCGAGCCCCCGCCGACAGCAGGTCTACCCGTCCGGTGCGCGTGCGTCGGGTGACCC
>JBAWAM010000421.1:0-7679 GCA_049589315.1 Myxococcaceae bacterium | reverse complement strand
CTGCTCCGCATAGGCGAGCAACGACGACAGGCCGGCGTCCGGCGCGCCCTGTTCGGGGAGCTTCGCCATCACCCGGCGCACGCCCTGGATGTCCCGCAGCGCGTCCGCGCAAGGCTCGCAGCCGTCGAGATGCACCCGGACCGCCCGCGCCTCCTCTTCGGAGAGCTCCCCATACGCGAAGTCGAGTAGGAGGTCCTCCACGTGTGGCGCTGTCGGATTCATCCCGCTGCCCTTCCCTCGTCCGCGAGATCCCCATCCACGCCCAGGTCGGCCAGGCTCTTTCGCAGCCCCTCGAGCGCGTAACGCATCCGGCTCTTCACCGTGTTCTCCGGCACGCCGGTCACCACCGCGATCTCCTTGAAGGCGATCCCGCTGTACTCACGCAGCAGGAACACCTCGCGTTGTTCCTCCGGAAGCGAGCGCAACGCCTGCTCCAGAAGCGGCCTCAACCGCGCGTTGTGCGCGCCGCGCTCGGGATTCCGGGTTCCGTCGTCCGGGACCAGCTCACCGAACGCGCGGCTCGCCCCCTCCTCCACGCCCACAGGCGCGTCGAGCGACTCGGCCTTGCGGTGGCTCTCCTTTCGCGCGCTGTCCACGCAGAGGTTCCTCGCGATCGTATAGACCCAGGTCGTGAACCGGGCCTTCGGCTGCCACTCCTGTGCGCCCCGGATCACCTTCAGCCAGGTCTCCTGAAGGAGATCCTCCGCCCTCGACCTGTGCCCGGTCAGCCGGAGAATGAAATTGAAGACCGGCGCCCGGTGACGCGCCACCAACGCCTCGAACGCGCGCGCGTCACCGCCGCGGAACGCGTTCATCAGCGCCTCGTCTGTGAGCTCCGGTCCCAATGTCCTGTCCGCTTGAACGCACGACCTCGGAAAAGGATCTACGCCCCGGGCCGGCGCCGCCAGGTCGCGAAAATGACAGGCAACGCCACGGCTGTCACCAGCCCCGCCTGGACGAGGAGCGCCCGGGGGAAGGGCCTCTGGAGGTGGACGAACAGGGTCCGCCCCAGCGCGATCCCCAGCAGCACGCCCGTCGCGAAGCGCCAGGCATTCGAGCCGGACGATGGGCGGAACCGGCCGTGGGCCCAGTCGAGGAGCGCCGGGAGCAGCAGGACCACCGCCAGCGCCTCATCACCTGGCCACATCAGGGGCATCGACAGCGCGAACTGGAGGGCGAGGACGGTGAAGAGCGCGGGGTAGGTTCCCAGGCACCGGGCGCACACGCGGACGCCGCCGATGCGGAGCGTACGCCCATACTCCTCGGGGTGATGGTGGCTCAACCAGAACGGGCTGGTCCCGCCGGGAGGGCCGGACACGCTACCTCCCGGCGACAGCGGGCTGCCTGTCGTCGGCGACTCCGGGTGCCGCCACCTTCTGGGCGTGCTCTTCGACCAGGAAACACGCGGCGGTGTGCCCGTCGCCGAGGTCGTAGAGCGGCGGCGTCTCCCGCCGGCACCGCTCGGTCGCGTACCGGCAGCGCGGATGGAACGTACAGCCCTTCGGCGGGTCGATCGGCGAGGGCACATCGCCCTGCAGGATGATGCGCTCCTTCTGGCGATCCGGGTCGGGGATCGGCACCGCGGAGAGCAGCGCCTGCGTGTAGGGGTGACGCGGCGTCCGGTAGAGCGACTTCGAAGGCGCGAGCTCGACCATGCGCCCCAGGTACATCACCGCCACGCGGTCCGACACGTACTCGACGATCTTCAAGTCGTGCGCGATGAACACGTAGGTGAGCCCGAGCTCCTTCTGGAGATCCACGAGCAGGTTGATGATCTGCGCCTGGATCGACACGTCGAGCGCGCTGATGGGCTCGTCGGCGATCACCAGCTCGGGACTGACCGCGAGCGCCCGGGCGATCCCGATGCGCTGGCGCTGCCCCCCGGAGAATTCGTGCGGGTACCGGTCCGCCGCGTCGCGCGGCAGGCCCATCTTCTCCAGCAGCGCGGCGACCTTCTGCTCGCGCTCCTTCCCGAAGGCGAGCCGGTGGATCGCGAACGCCTCGCCGATGATCTCCCGCACCGTCATGCGCGGATTCAGTGACGCGTAGGGGTCCTGGAAGATGAGCTGCATCCGCTTCCGCAGCGGCCGGAGCTCCGACTGGGAGAGGCCGACCAGCTCCCGGCCGTCGAAGCGGACGGAGCCGGAGGTCGGCTCCACCAGGCGCAGCAGGCTTCTGCCGAGCGTGCTCTTGCCGCATCCGCTCTCGCCCACCAGCCCGAGCGTCTCTCCCTTGCGGACGTCGAACGACACGCCGTCCACGGCCTTCACCCGGGCCTGCACCCTGCCCCACACGCCGCCGCGCACGGGGAAATGGGTCTTGAGATCTCGGACCTGAAGGAGCGGTTCGGTCATGACGGCATCGGGACGGGGTTGTGGCAGGCCGCGAACTGTCCGTCGCGCTTCTGCTCCAGAGGGGGATCGATCCGACCGCAGAGCTCGGTGGCGCGATCGCAGCGTTCGCGAAAGCGGCAGCCCTGCGGCAGCGCGCGCAGGCTGGGAACCATCCCGGGGATGGTGCGCAAACGGTCACGCGGGGCGCCCGCTGTGTCGGTGGACGCGAAGGAGGGGATCGACCGCAGCAGGCCCGCGGTGTAGGGATGCGCGGGGCTCTTGAAGATCTTCCGCACCGGCGCGCGCTCCACCACCCGGCCGGCGTACATCACCACGACGTCTTCGCAGGTCTCCGCCACCACGCCGAGATCGTGGGTGATGAGCATCACCGCCATCTGCCGCTCGGACTGGAGCTTGCGGATGAGCTCCAGGATCTGCGCCTGGATCGTCACGTCCAGCGCCGTCGTGGGCTCGTCGGCGATCAAGAGATCAGGGTTGCAGGACAACGCCATGGCGATCATGACGCGCTGGCGCATGCCGCCCGACATGTGATGAGGGTGATTGTCCACGCGCTGCTCGGGCGCGGGGATCCCCACCAGACGGAGCATATCGATGGCCCGCGCGCGCGCCGCCTTGCGGTCCAGGCCCTGATGCAGCCGGATCGCCTCGGCGATCTGCTCGCCCACGGTGAACACCGGGTTCAACGAGGTCATCGGCTCCTGGAAGATCATCGAGATCTTGTTGCCGCGGATGCGGCGCATCTCGTCTTCGGAGAGCGCGAGCAGGTTCCTGCCCCGGTACAGGATTTCGCCGCCCACCACCCGGCCCGGCGGGTCCGCCACCAGCCGCATCACCGAGAGCGCGGTGACGCTCTTTCCACAGCCCGACTCCCCCACCACCCCGAGCGTGCTGCCCGGACGGATGGAGAAGGACACGTCCTCCACGGCAAGGAACTTCCCCTCCTCGCTGGAGAACTGGGTCCGGAGGTTGCGGATGTCGAGCAGGTTCTCGGACATGGGGGTACCTGAGGGTACCAGAACGACTCACCACGTCCCGCTTTTCCGCGCCGCAAGGCCCTTCAGCAGGCAGGGGGCACGGCGGTCACTTTCGCGCCAGCTCGTCGAGGAACTCGTCCTCCTGGATGACGCCCTTCCGAAGGAGCAGGCGGACCAGCGACGCAACCATCTGCTCCGGCTTCACCCGGGAGGAGTCCGGGTCGGATTCCCCGCCGTCGGCAATCCGTTCGATGTTCTCGAGGATCTTCAGATCCTCCTCCGAGAACTCGAGCCTGGGCGCGGCGCCAATGGGCGCCGGCGCATCCGGGACGGGATCTGACGGAGCGGCGGACTTCGGCGGCTTCGGCGCCGGCGAGAACTTCACCACTTCGACGGGTGCTGGAGGCGGCGGTGGCTGCACCGGCGGCTGAGGTTCGGGCGCACCCCACTCGAGCGGCAGGTCGAACCCGTCAGGGGCGTCTTCGTCGATCTCGATCGGATCGATCTCCGCGATGGACTCACCGCGAAGCGCGCGGAGCACCTCGTCGATGTCGGATGAGGAGGCGACCCAGAGCTTCACCTGCTTCCCGAGCTGGAAGCGGATGTCCTCGGCGAGTCCGAGGTCCGTGGGATCCGCGACGGCGAGGTGAAGCCGCTCCACCTTGCCGTCGAGCTCGAGTCGGAACGGGATGATCCGGTGCTCCGACTGGACCTCGATGGGCACGAGTGAGCTCACCGCCGCAGAGATCTCCGGAAGGTCGATGAACGGCACGTCGAACTGGAGCGAGAGCGCCTTCGCGACCTGCTCCGAGGTCACCTTCCCCATCGAGACCAGCACCTGCCCCAGTCGCTGGACACCGCCCATGGCGCGCTGCTGTCCGAGCGCGTTCTGGATCTCCTCCGCCCGGGTCGCACCCATCTCGACCAGCAGCTCGCCAATCTTCTTTCTCATCGGGACTATCGCTTGACCCTGGCGAGGTACTCCTCGCGGGAGAACACGCCCTTCTCGATGAGCAGCTCGACCATGGCCTTCAGCGCAGCGACCTCATTGCGCTGAATGTTCTCCACGGTCCGGAGCAGCTCCACCGGCGGCACCTCCGAAAGGGACACGCTGGCCGGTGCGGGCGCCGGCGCCGGCTTCGCCGTGGCCTGCCTCTCCACCTCGGCGACGCTCTTCACCACCGTGCGTCCCTGGGCGTCGACGAGCTTGAAGCTGCCCTCGTAGTCGGAGACGTCGGCTTCGCCCTCGTAGAAGCGCGCCATCGCCCGCTGGATCGAGGTGTGTCCGGCGAGCTGGGCCACGATGCGGCAGCCGGAGCGGGAGCGGAGAAGGTCGGTGCTCTTGATGTTCTGCGGCTCGGACATGGCCACGACCAGCGTCCTGCCGTCGTCCCGAAGCTGCATCGGCACGGCCTGGAGGTCCCTCGCCACGTCCAGAGGGATCTTGGCCTTCACGTGCGGGGCGACTCCCTGGATCGCGTCCAGGTTCACCGCCGGAATCGCCAGCTGCTTCGAGAGCGCGCGGACGAGGACGTCCTCTGTGAGGAGGTTCATCCGGACGAGGATCTCGCCCAGTCGTCCGCCCCACTTCGCCTGTTCTGCGAGCGCGGACTTCAGCTGGCTCTCCTGGAGCACCTTCGCTTTGACCAGCAGGTCCCCCAGCTTGATCGTCGCCATGGACGTCCGATGTTAGCGCGGATCCATCGCGTCGCGCAGACCCTCGGCCATCAGGTTGAAGGCGATCACGGTGAGGAAGAGGGCCCCTCCGGGGTAGAGGGTAAGCCACCATGCGCTGGGGTAGGTGACGTATCGCTGGGCCTGGGTGAGCAGCTCGCCCCAGCTGGCGGTCGGCGGAGGGACCCCGAATCCGAGGAAGGACAACGCGCTCTCCAGCAGGATGATCTGCGCGATGCCGACGGCCGCGGACGCCAACACCGGCCCGAGCGCATTCGGCAGCACATGCCGAAGGAGCACGCGCACGTCGCTCGCCCCGAGCGCGCGACTGGCGGTGACGAAGTCCATCTCGCGCAGGCGCAGGGCTTCGGCGCGGACGAGGCGCGCCACGTCGGTCCAGCCGGTCAGCCCGATCACCACCATCACCGGGAGGAGGGTCTTCACCCGCATGAGCCCGAGCACGCACAGCACCAGGAAGAGCGTGGGGAAGCTGAGCATCACCTCGGTGCAGCGCGAGATGAACCCATCCAGGCGCCCCCCGTAGAACCCTGCGAGCAGGCCGAGGGCGACGCCGACCAGCACGCACAGCGAGATCGCGACCAGCCCGATCCCCAGGCTTACCCGGGTGCCGTGGACCAGCCGGGCAAGCACGTCCCTCCCGATCTCGTCGGTCCCCATCAGGTGCTCACCCGACGGCGCCGCCAGCGCGCCCGCGACGTCGGTCTGATGGGGTCCCCAGGGGATGAGCGGCTCGACGAGCCAACCGTCGGCCTGGGCGGCGACGCGTTGACGCAGTGTGGGAATCGTCTCGTTTCGAAGGTCCGGCGGCTGCGTCCAGGCCGGAAGAATCCAGAGGCGTCCGTCCATCCTCGCGGCCACCGGCTTGTCGGAGGCGATCAGATCCGCTGTGCCGGCGACGAGCAGGAGCAGCGCGATCATGCCCAGGCTGAGCATCGCCAGGCGTCGGCGCTTGAAACGGGCCCAGGTCCCCACCCCGAACCCGGCGTTCATCGCGCCGCCTCGGGCCTGACGCGGGGATCAATCGCCGCGTAGGCGACGTCGGTCGCCAGCATCGAAACCATCGTGAGGAGCGCCACCAGCGTGGTGATCCCCATGACCGTCGGATAGTCGCGGTGGAGGATCGCCTCGAACGCGAGCTGGCCCATTCCCGGGATCCCGAAGATCTTCTCGACGATCACGCTGCCGCCCAGCAGGTGGGGCAGCATCAGCCCGAACAGCGTGACCAGGGGCAGCAGGCCGTTGCGGAGCGCATGCCGGAGCACGACGGTGCGTTCATCGAGCCCCTTGGCGCGCGCGGTGCGGATGAAGTCCTGCCGGACCACTTCGAGCAATCCGGACCGGACGTGCCGGCTGATCAGCGCGAGCGAGCCGTAGGTGAGGACCCCTACCGGGAGCACCAGATGCCACGCGAGATCCAGCAGCTTTCCGCCGAAGCCGAGCGTGTCGAAGCCGGGCGAGGTGAGCCCCTGCAGTGGAAACCACCCGGGCCCGCTGCCGCCGGCGAGCAACTGCAGCAGGACCAACGCCACCCAGAAGGTGGGCAGCGAATACAGGAGGAACAAGGCGAAAGTGATGACGCGATCGAGCAGCGAGCTCCGCTTCACCGCGGCCACCGCCCCGAGCGGCACGGCGATGGCGTAGCTCAGCAGGAGCGCCAGCGTAGCCAGCAGAAGCGTCCGGGGAAGGGCCTCCGAGATCCGTTCGGTGACGAGCCGCCCGTCCTGCAGGCTGCGGCCGAAGTCGAGGGTCACCACCCGCCCCACCCAGCGCGCGTATTGCTCCCACAGCGGCCGGTCATATCCATGGGCCCTGCGAAGGGCCTCGACCGACTCCGCGTCGGGAGCGCCCAGGGTCAAGGCATCGGCTCTGAGGGCGAACGGGTCTCCCGGCGCGAGCTGCATCACCCCGAACGTGAGCAGGGTGATCCCGATGAAGGTCGGGACCATCCACAGCACGCGGCGGAGGACGTAGGGGCCCATGTGAACGTCAGCGCTTCTCCGGGGCGAGCCAGAGGGAGGACAGGTCGTACCAGTTGATCGACGGGCGGATCCCGCGGACGCGCTTCTTCACCAGGTCCAGCGAGCTGCGCGCGCCGAGGAACGTGTAGACCTGGTCCTCGAACAGGATCCGGTGGATGCGTCGGTGGAGTTGCACCCGGGCGGCGTCATCGAAGGTGCGCCGGCTCTGCTCGAGCAGCTGGTCCAGCTCCGGGTTCACGTAGGACACGTAGTTCTCTCCTCCATGGCGCTGTGAGGAGTGGAACGCGCCGTAGATGTCTCCCTCCACGTCGAGCGTCGACCACGCGAGCGATACCATGTCGAAGTCGTGCTTGCGGAGCCGCTCGAGGAACACCGACCACTCCACCCGCTCGATCTCGAGGTCGATGCCCGCCCTGCGAAACTCCTCCTGGAGCAGCGGCGCGAGCCGGGCAAGGTTCACCGAGTGCGCGAACACCAGGAAGGTGAACCGCATCGGCGTCCCGTTCTTCTCGAGCACCCCGTCGCCGTCGCGGTCGGTCCACCCCGCCTCGGCGAGCAGCGCCTTCGCCCGCTGCGGATCGCGCCGCAGGGGTTGGATCTGCGGATCGCACGAGGGCCCGTCCAGGAAATACGGGCAGGTCGTGATGCGCTGCAGGTCCAGGTAGATGCTCCTGCGG
>JBAWAM010000420.1:0-8660 GCA_049589315.1 Myxococcaceae bacterium | reverse complement strand
CCTTCGACGGAAGCACCATCTCCATGAGCGCGCGCGTGTAGCTCCGCGTGAACTCCGCGCTGGCGCCTATCACCAGGTCGTCCCCAAACGTCTTCGCGTACTCGGGAGGGATGCCGAACTGCTTGACCGACAGCGCGACGAGCTGTCGTGGCGGAATCAGCTTGTAGATCCACGCCGAGCCCAACGAGATCATCCCGAGGATCTTGCCGAGCCCTGCGGCGGTCCCCGAGACGAACAGGCTCGAGACGAGCTCCGGCGTCTTGCGCATCAGCGTCAGCCCGACCGCGCCACCCAGTGACAGCCCGATGATGTGCGCCCGGCCCTCCGTCGCGCGCGTCCGGACGAGCTCCGCCACCGCGTCTGCCGCGCCGTCCAGCGTGAAGGGGCGGAGGTGCGCGCTGCGGCCCTGCTCCGGCAGATCGGGGGCGAGGAGATGGAACTCCTTCAGCGCATCGAGCTGGGGCTGCCACTGGCGTCCGCTCAGGCCGCCACCGTGGAGGAAGACGAGGCTCGGGGCGCCGGCAGTGCCGGCTTCGACGCAGTGAAGCGGGAGGGCCATATGTCCTGAATCACTGGCGTCGACGAGACAAGAACGCAAGCCACAACATCGCTGCGGACACCAGGACCGGGCCGGACCCGACACTGCTGCACCCGACGCTCAGCTTCCAGGGGCTCCGCACGTCGATCTGGGGCGTGTTCGGGCCAAACCCGACGGTCTGGACCACCGCGCGGTTCGCCTGCGTGCCGGCAGTTTCCTTGAACTCCTCGTAGATGAGCATCGAGGTCGAGCTGCCGTGCGAGGCCACGTCCAGCGAGCCCCAGGCGCCCGTCCCTTCGAAGAAGAGCAGGGAGGGGTCGGTCAGCGTGCCGGCGGAGTCGATTCGCGCTCCCTCGATCCGGGTTTGGTCGAGGCCCGACCTCCTCCAGACGGCCAGGAACTCGCTTCCATCGAAGGTGACGCGCGCCCTGCTGGCGTCTGCACCGGAGCTGAGCCGAATCCCGGAGCCATCGATCGCGGTCCCGCTCGCATCGACGCGGGTGGCATAGACGTTGACGGGGCCGTTCCGGTCATCCAGCCAGGTGACGAGGCACTGCCCGCCGCCACAGTCTACGTCGGGGGCGGTCTGGGCCTCGGTGAACGTGACGAGCGGGAGGACGCCGGTCGAGGGCATTCCGCCGGCGGGGACCCGAACGGTCGCGAGGTCCGGCGTACCTGACGCATGGTCCTCGAACACCACCCGGGTTGCCTGACCGTCGAAGGCGAGGGAGGGCGACCGCTGATGCCCGGCAGCGCCGGCAATCACGAAAGGCGTGTCGAGGACGTTCCCATCGGTATCGACGCGAATGCCCATGATGTCGTTGCCGGTCGTCGCGCCGGTGTCGACCCACGCGACGAGGAAGCTCGAGCCGTCGAAGACCACCGCGGGCGATGGGGTCGTTCCGGAGCCGACCAGTCGGAACGAACTCCTCGAGATGGTGCCGTTGGAGCTGACCACCGTCGCGAAGACGTCGTTCGAAGGATTGATGCCACCCTCCGGCCAGACGAGGAGGAAGTTTCCCCCTCCGAATGCGACGACAGGCGAGTAGTCCCAGACCAGCTCCGGGTTCGTCGAGAGCTGGAGAACGTTGGGACCGAGCGCATTGCCGGACGGGTCGACCCGGACACCGTAGATGTCCGCACGCCCATTCCGATAGTCGCTCCAGGCGGCGAGGTACACGCCGTCGCCGTACGCCAACGTGGGCTGATCATGGATGTTCGCTGCGACCGAGATCGGGAAATCGCTCCCGATCCGGGCGCCGGTCGCGTCCAGGCGCGCCGCGTGGACGTCGGAGTCCTGATAGGGGCCTGCCTGAGACCACACGAGCAGCGACAGCGAGCCGGCCGACGCGACCTCCACGGATCCCGAGCCGTTTCCCGTGAAGAAGATGCCCTCCACTCCAGGTGCTCCGGCGGTGCTGATGACCGCACAGGCGATCTGGCCCGGCGAGTCCTCGGTCCGATAGCAGGTCAGGAAGTCCTGGCCGTTGAAGCTCACGTCGGGCGCACCCGACGCAATGGCAGAGGTCAGCTGCGAGCTGCCCGTCACGGCTCCCTGGCTGCTGACGCGCGCAAACCGGACTGCGCTCTGCTGGTCCCACGCCACCAGCCAATTCCCACCTCCGAAGGACACGCCCGGGGAGACCTCGGAGCTCGCGGTCGCGGCGATGGGCAGCCCGGTGGAGACTCCGTCGATCACCGTGCCGTCCGCAGCCACTCTCGTCGCGTAGACGTCGGCGTTCGGGCCCCGGTGGTCGGTCCACGCGATAAGGCACGGGTTGTCGTCACAGCCCACCGCGGGAGAGAGCTGATCGTTCACGGCGTTGGAGACGAGGAACGGCGCTGCCGGGATGGTTCCGTCAGGTCGCACGTGCACACCGAAGATCTCGCGTGCGTTCGTGCCGACGGCCGAGTACGCGACGAGGAACTCGGTGCCGTCGAAGCCCACCGCCGGGCTCGTCTGGCCCGGCGCAGTCCCCAGATCGAGCGGCGTCGGGTCCAGCACCGCGCCCGAGGTCGAGACGCGCGCGGCCCTGACCGGCGCGCCGCCGTCGCTCTCCCACGCCACCAGGTAGACCCCGGCGCCAAAGGCCAGCCGTGGATTGAGTTCGTTTTGTGGCGTCGAGGTGATGGCGAAGCCGGCAGGATCCACGAGGGTGCCGGAGGCATCGACTCTCGCACCGAACAGGTCCGCATCGCCGCCGTGCCGCCCGTCCGTCCAGACGACCAGAAAGCCGGCTCCATCCGAAGCGACCGCAGGCATGAGCTGATCCCACGGCAGGGGGCTGCTGATGATCGCGTCGATCTCGCGCTGCGGGCCTATCACCGGATCGAGCACCGCCGGGTACTGGCTCCCATCGACGATCGCCTCCGGGACGAGGAGCTCGATCGCGCCCTCGGTCCAGGTCGCAGGGACCGCGTGCCGATTCCCGCGCGCGTCTATCCAGGTGCCGTGGCCGTAGCGCACGCCCAGCCCGCTGTGCGCGTCGCGGAAGTGCAGCCCGCCCGAGGTGATCCCGGCATACGCCAGCCCCTCCACCTTCATCCGGACCCGGAGGTCACCTGCACCTCCGGGCTTCGTGTCGAACTCCCAGGTCTGCTCCGAGCCGTGTTCGCTGTTCTGGAAGCGCTCGATGACGGCGCCTCGATCGAGCCGCGCAGCTCCCAGCGCTTCGACGTCGAAGGATGCGGCGCGACGGTCGATGCGGTCCTCTCCGCGCGAGATCTCCGCAGGGCGGATTCTCAGCTCGGCGCCTTCTCGATGAGAGGACGGCTCGATGGGTTGAAAGGAGGCGCCCTCGTCCGAGACACGGATGCGGTAGCTGGCGTGGGCGCCCTCGAGCGCACCGCCTTTGTCGCGGAAGGCGAAGTGCGCGCGCCGCATGACCTCGGTGAGCGCCGTCCGCGGCGGCGTCGCAGGGGCGGGACGCTCGGGTGAAGGGAGATCCGCTGACGCCGACACGACGAGGAGCGCAAGCAGCGACCCGACCCGAAATCTCGTGATGTCCGAGGTCCGCACACTGCGGATTGTTGCTGTTCAGCTGTGAAGTGGAAACGTGTTCATTGTGAGATCTGGTAGGCCATGTCGCAGCCTGTGCGCCTCAGGTATCCAGGACTGCGAGCCCCACTGCGAGTGAATTCTCACGCACGGCATCGTCCGTCGACAGGACGGCCACGGGCTGGACGCTCAGAGAAAAGAAGGACGCGGTCGCGACATGAGGGTGCGGATGTTCTCATGAGGCTACAGCGGCAACGAGCCTGCCCGCGTGTTAGTAAGCCGACCGTGACCACCGGGCAGGAATGGCTCGTCGATGCGAAGGGGTGTGACGCCGCGCGGCTCCGCGATGCGGGCGCCCTGGGTGCGCTCTTCGAGGAGTTGATCGTCTCGCTCGGCCTGAAGGTGGTCGGCACGCCGCAGTGGCACACGTTCCCCGGTCCGGGAGGGGTCACCGGAATGGCGCTGCTCTCCGAGTCGCACCTCACCCTCCACACCTTCCCGGAGCACGGGTTCGCCGCGCTGAACCTGTACACGTGCAAGGAGCGTCCGCGCCCCGACTTCACCTCGCTGGTGGAGAAGCACCTCGGCGCCGCCCAGGTCGAGGTCCGCGAGCTCACGCGCGGAGGGACGAAGTGAGCCAGGGACAGTGCCCGTCCTGCGGCTCTCCCATCGCGTTCACCGCCGGCACGGCGCTGGTGGTGGTGTGCGCGCACTGCCAGACGGTGGTGGGGCGCAAGGGCGCTGCGCTCGAGGCGCACGGGAAGATCGGCGCCATCGTCGACACCGACTCACCGCTGCAGCTCGGGGTTCACGGCGTGTTCGACGGGGCCGGCTACCGTGTGGTGGGCCATCTCCAGAAGGACCACGGCGCGGGTCCCTGGGACGAGTGGTACATCGAGTTCGACGACGGTGAGCGCGGGTGGGTCTCCGAATCGGAGGGCGCCTTCCACCTCCTCCGCTACCAGGGCGAGGACACCGCGCACCCGCTTTCGGCGCTGAAGCCGGGAGAGCAGCTCCGGATCGGGACGGGTCAATCCTTCGTGGTCGAGGAGGTCGGTCACGCGCGGACGGTCGCGGCCGCGGGTGAGCTCCCGTCGGACGTCGACCCCGAGGCAGAGGGCTGGTACGTCGATGCGACGGGAGCGGGCGGCCTCTTCTGCACCCTGGACTACGGCACTGGAGAGGGCCCGGCAGAGCTTTACGTGGGTGAGCGCGTGGAGCTGGATCGGCTGGGCATCCCGCCCGACCAGCTCCGCCCGCGCGTGAAGAAGGTCGCCCTGGTGCAGGCGCGCTGCACTCAGTGCAATGGACCGCTGGAGCTCCGCGCGCCGGACCGCAGCCGTCGGGTGGCCTGTCCGTACTGCGGGGCGCTGCTCGACGTCAGCCACGGCAAGCTCGCCTTCCTCCAGGCGCTGGAGAAGCCGAAGCGGGAGCCGCTGATCCCGCTCGGGAGGAAGGGCGTGCTCGATGGTGCAGAGTGGATCTGCATCGGGTTCCTCGTCCGCTCCTGCGAGGTCGAATACGAGCGCTACGACTGGGAGGAGTACCTCCTCTTCAACCGGGCGCGCGGGTTCACCTGGCTGTCCCAGTCGGAGGGGCACTGGACGTTCCTCGTGCCCGTCGCCGCAGGCGACGTGTTCCTGGCGTCCGGACGTGTCGCGACATATCAGCGCCGTGCGTACAAGGCGTTCAGCTCGGTGACCGCGCAGACGGACTTCGTGCTGGGCGAGTTCTACTGGGAGGTGAACGCGGGCGAGCAGGCGCACGTCACCGAATACGTCCTGCCGCCGTACTCCCTGAGTGAGGACCGCACCGAGAACGAGACGACGTTCAGCCACGGCGAGTACCTGACGCCGGAGAAGATCCGGGCGGCCTTCGGAGTGGAGAAGCTTCCGCAGCCCGTCGGGATCGCGCCCTCGCAGCCGAACCCCGCCCGTGCGCGGATGCGCAACGCCTTCAAGTGGGCGGGGATCTACGCGGTCGCGCTGGTCGCTCTGTACGCGCTGTTCAACGCGGTCGGCGCCAACCATCTCGTGTTCGAGCAGCGCATCACGGTTCCGCCGGGTGTGCGCGGGGGAACCCCGGAGTCGATGTTCTTCTCCGAGCCGTTCGAGATCCCTCGCCGCGGCAACGTCCAGGTCGAGCTGAGGACGCCGGTGAACAACGACTGGCTCGGCGTGCAGGGCGATCTGGTGAACGAGGCGACGCAGGAGGTGACCTCGTTCTACGCGGAGGCCAGCTTCTACAGCGGCAGCGACTCCGAGGGCTCCTGGTCCGAGGGCAATCGCAGCGCCACCGAGTATCTCTCCGCCATCCCGGCCGGGCGGTACGTGCTGCGACTGACGCCGATGTTCGACGCGGCGCGGACGGACCAGGCGCGCAGCTACGATCTGGGCCTGACCAGCAACGTCCCCCGGTTCCTCTGGTTCTTCCTGGCGTTCGTGGCGCTGTGGATCCCGGCGCTGTTCAATCTGGTGCGCACCACCAGCTTCGAGACGGCGCGGTGGAACGAGAGCTCGCTGCATCACGGGGAGCACCACACATGACGAAGTATTTCGGAGCCCTGGTGCTGATCGCCTGGGGTGCGATGACCTGGTTCGGCTACGAGCCGTTCACCCGGCAGGAGCGCGGCACGGTCCCGGCGGAGTCCCGGCGCGGGCCGGGCGGGGTCCTGCTGTGGCACAGCGGTTTCAGGGGAGGGAAGTGATGGATACGGCGCTGTTCTTCAAGAACGTGGTCGCGTCGCTGGCGTTCTCCGCCATCGGCCTGGTGGTCTTCGTCATCGGCTTCTACGTCATCCGGCTGATCCTCCCGTACGACGTGCACAAGGAGATCGAGACCGACCACAACACCGCGCTGGGCATTGTCGTCGGCGCGTTCATCCTCGGACTCGCGATCATCATCGCCGCGGCGATCCACGGTGGCTGAGTGAACCGGTCGCTGCTGTTCCTCACCGTCCTCGTCATCGCCACCTGCGGGCTGGTGTACGAGCTCATCGCCGGGACGCTCGCGAGCTATCTGCTCGGAGACTCGGTGACGCAGTTCTCGACGGTGATCGGCGTGTACCTGTCGGCGCTCGGGCTCGGCTCGTACCTCTCGCGTTTCATCGAGCGGGGCGTGGCGCAGCGGTTCGTGGAGATCGAGTTCGCGGTCGCCTTCGCCGGCGGGATCTCCGCGCCGCTGCTGTTCCTGCTCTTCACCTTCACCGACGCGTTCAGGATCTCGCTCTACTCGCTCGTGCTGTTGATCGGGACGCTGGTGGGGCTGGAGATCCCGCTGCTGCTGCGCATCCTCAAGGACCAGGTCCGGTTCAAGGATCTCGTCTCGCAGGTCCTGACCTTCGACTACATCGGCGCGCTGGCGGCCTCGCTGCTGTTCCCTGTGCTGCTGGTGCCGAAGCTCGGGCTGGTGCGCACCTCGCTGCTGTTCGGGCTGGTGAACGGGTTGGTGGGGCTGTGGAGCACGTGGCTGCTCCGCTCCGAGCTCGGGGACGTGACGCGGCTGCGCCTCAAGGGCGGGCTGGTCTGCGCCCTGCTGATGACCGGCTTCGTCCTGGGCGATCGACTGACGGTCTTCTACGAGGAGCAGGTGTACGCGGACGAGATCGTCCACGCCCAGGCCTCTCCGTACCAGCGGATCGTGGTGACCCGCGGGCCGCGCGGCTTCTCGCTCTTCCTCAACGGCCACCTCCAGTTCGCCAGCGTGGACGAGTACCGCTACCACGAGTCGTTGGTGCACCCGGCGATGGTGCGCGCCCCGAAGCGCCAGCACGTGCTGATCCTCGGCGGCGGCGACGGGTTGGCCGCGCGGGAGGTGCTCCGGTATCCGGAGGTCCAGACGGTCACGCTGGTCGATCTCGATCCAGCGATCACCGAGCTGGCGAAGAACTACCACGAGATGGCGCAGCAGAACGCGAACGCCCTGTCCGATCCGCGCGTGAAGGTCGTGAACACCGACGCGATGCAGTTCCTCGCCGAGGGCGAGGGCACCTGGGACGTGGTGGTCATCGACTTCCCGGATCCCAACAACTTCTCGCTCGGCAAGCTGTACACGACCCGCTTCTACGGGCTGCTCGACCGTCGCCTCGCGCCCGAGGGCGTGGCGGTCATCCAGAGCACCTCGCCGCTGTTCGCGCGCAAGTCGTTCTGGTGCGTGGACGCGACCGTGCAGGCCTCTGGCTTCTGGACCCTGCCGTACCACGCGCTCGTCCCGAGCTTCGGCGAGTGGGGCTACGTGCTCGCGTCGCGTCGCCCGGTGACGCAGGTACGTTCGTTGCCCGAGGGGCTGCGCTTCCTCGACGACGCGACGATGGAGGACCTGACCCACTTCCCGAAGGACATGGCGCGCCTGCCGGTCGAGGTGAACCGGCTGAACAACCAGGTGCTGGTCCAGTACTACGACGACGAGTGGAGCCGGTGGAGTCAGGCAGGCGGCGGGTGATGTGGAGCCGCCGTGAGCTGGTGACGGCGTTCCTCGGTGCCGGGGTGGCCGCGGCGGGATGTCGCCGGGCGGAGCATCGCGCTCCCGTTCCCGGTGCGTTGGTGGATCGTGCGGTGGAGACGGGGCACCTGCTTCGCGATGCCTCGCGGCCCGCGCCTGCTGCCGACGTCCGCGCGGTCGACGTGCTGATCGTCGGCGGAGGCATCGCGGGATTGTCCGCGGCGTGGCGCCTGCGTGCAGCCGGCGTCGACGACCTGTTGCTGGTCGAGCTGGACGAGGACCTGGGCGGCACCTCGCGGTCGGGCAGGAACCCGGTCAGCGCGTATCCGTGGGGCGCGCACTACCTCCCCGCGCCGCTCGAGTCGCACGGCCCGGTGCCCCGACTGCTGCGCGAGTTGGGCGCGCTCGTCGGTGAGGATGAGGACGGACATCCGCGGTTTGCGGAGCAGATGCTGATCCGCCAGCCCGACGAGCGGCTCTTCTACAAGGGGCTCTGGTACGAGGGCCTGTATCTGCGCGCCGGCGCGAGCACCGGGGATCTTGCCGAGCTCGCACGTTTCGAAGCGCAGATCGCGCAGCTCTCCGCAGCGCGCGACGGAAGGGGACGCAAGGCATTCGCGGTCCCGACGGCGCTGAGCAGCGACGACGCCGAGTGGATGGCGCTCGATCGGATCAGCATGGCCG
>JBAWAM010000419.1:0-5487 GCA_049589315.1 Myxococcaceae bacterium | reverse complement strand
CGCTGGACCGTGTCATCCGTCACCGCGGGCGCGGTGACGATGCTCGACGATCGCGCGCTGTTCACGGGGCGGGAGACCGAGCTGAACGACGGCTCGCGCCTCGAGATCGGGAACGTCGCGCTCTGGTTCTACCTGCCCCAGACCTTCATTGGCCGGGTCCGGGAACTGAGCGCGAGCGCTTCCTAGCCGATCACCATGTTCTCCTGCTCGAGCCGTCCCTCCGCGAAGCGCTGGAGGGTGAACCGTTCGAACAGCTCGTCGCTTTCGCCGGTGGTCATCCACGCCGCCATCCGTTCGGCGACGGCAGGGGCCATCATCACGCCGTGGCCGACGAAGCCGGACATCTGCAGCATGTTGGGAACGCCCGGGGTGCGGCCGAGGATCGGACTGTTGTCGGGGGTCACGTCGTAGCAGCCTGCCCACTGCCGTAGGACCTTGACCTGTCCCAGGGTGGGGATCAGCTCCATCAGCGCGTTGCTGTAGCGGGAGAGGAAGCGCAGCGTGCTGCCCATGTTCAGCCCGGCGGGCTCGAGCGGATCGCCCATGCCGCCGACGATCTCGCCGCGCATCGACTGGCTGAAGTAGACGCCGGTGTCGAGCACCGACACCAGCGGCCCGAGGAACGGCTTGAGCGGCTCGGTGCTGCAGATCTCGTGGCGGTGAGGCTCGTTGGGGAGCTGCACACCGGCGAGCTTCGCGACTTCGGGGCTCCACGCTCCCGAGGCGATCACCACGGTGTCACAGGCAATGTCGCCGCGATCCGTGCGGACCTTCTTCACCTGGCCATCGGCAAGCTCGAACCCGGTGACCTGGGTGAACGTCTCCACCCGGATGCCCTTCTTGCGACAGCTCTGCGCGTATCCCCAGAGGAATGGCCACGGAAAGATCACCCCGTCCTCGGCATTGAACGCCGCGAGCTGCACGCCTTTCAGGTCGGCCTCGGGGACGATGTCGCGTGCCGCGCCGGGGCTGATGATCTGCGTGGGCACCCCGAGCGAGTTGTGCAGCCTCGCGCTCTGTTCGAGCTTGTCGGCGATCGCGTTCGACTTCGCCAGGAACAGGTACCCGCCCTGGCGCAGCCACAGGTTGATTCCGGTGTCCCGGGCGAAGGTCTTCATCAACTCGATGGACCGCTTCGCCAGCGACACCATGGTGGGCGTGCCCCACTGCATCCGCACACCGCCGCCGTTGCGGCCGGTGGCGCCCGCCAGCAGGTAGCCGCGCTCGAGCACCACCACATCGGTCTCGCCGCGCAGTCCGAGGTTGTACGCCAGCGCGAGCCCCATGATCCCGCCGCCGACGATCACCACCTTCGCCCGCGCAGGGAGCGGGTCACGCGCACGGAGCTCGGCGGGTGCGGTTTCGAGGTCGACCGGGACGCCGCCGCAAGGCGGCCTGGTCAAATCGACCGGGGCGGTGGCGAGCACGGACAGCTCGGTCGGGTAGAGCGGCGTGCGCGGGGTGAACGCGGCGATGCCGTCGGGCTGTCGCGCGCCGCTCTTGTGGAGGATCCGCGCGACGGCGCCCATGCAGCTCTTGCCCTGGCAGATGCCGGTGCCGAAGCCGGTGTACCGCTTGATCGACTCGATGTCGGTGTAGCCCTTTGCGATCGCCGACTCGACGTCGTCGACGGTGACGTCCTCGCACGGACAGACGAGCGCCTTGCTCATCGCAGACCTCCCACCAGCGCCTTCGCCGCGCGCGCACCGGACTCGGCCGCCTGCGCTGCGGTGCCTTCGCCGAGCAGATCGCCGGCGACGTAGATGTGTTCGGCCTCGGTGCGGCCCTCCGGGTCGGCCTTCACCACGAAGCCCTGGTGGGCCTCGGAGAAGACGACCTCGGCGCCGGCCTGGCGCGCGAGCTCGAAGGCCGGAGACACCGGCACGCACACGGCGATCGCATCACAGGCGACCTTGTTCTTGCGGCCGCTGCGATCGCTCCAGGTGAGGCCCTTCACCTTCGTCCGGCCCAACGCCTTGAGCGGTTCTCCACGTTGCGCGCCAGGCGGCGCGTCCTTCGGGGGATCGGCAGCCACGTCCAGCATCAGCACCACTTCGCCGCCTTTCGAGGTGACGAGCCGGTTCAGGTCGTACAGCTCGGGCCCGGTCCCCACGAGCGCGAACCGCTCGCCGGGCAAGAGCCTGTCGCGACGGATCAGCTTCGCCACCGCGCGCCCTGAGAAGACCCCCGGTGCATCGTTGTTGGCGAAGGCCCACATCATCGGGTAGCCGCCGGTCGCGAAGAGGAAGCGGTCGGCGTAGACCTTGAGCAGCCGCGGACCTTGTCCAGGGCTGAAGGACACCGCAGCGACGAAGCGTCCCGCCTCGTCGTCGAACAGCCCGATCGCCAGGGTACCGAGTCGAAGTTGCCCGGGTTCGAGCTGTTCGTACGTGGAGAGCGGCGGATCGTTCCGTCCCGGCGCACCCCAGGCGAGCCTTCCGCCGAGGGACGTCTCGCGCTCGATGAGGAGGAAGGGGACCTTCGCCGACTGAAGCTCCCGGGCAGCCGCCAGCCCTGCGGCGCCACCGCCCACCACCAGCGCGCGGACGTGGAGGATCTCGGTGGGCTGCCGTTGGGGGGCGACCTTGTCGGGAAGAAGCCCGAGCCCCGCCAGGTGGCGCGCCACCTTCGCCATCACCTGCTCGGCGACCGGAACGCCGGCGAACATCTCGTGGTGGTCGAGCCCGTGCGGGAAGATCCAGTCGATCGCGCCGAACACGTCGTGCTCGACCGAGGGATACGCGTTCTGTCGCTCGAGGCGCATCCCCGGCCGCGCGGGCACGCAGCAGGTGAAGACGTTGGGGACGCCGTCGACCCGCATCAGGCAGTGCGAACAGGCGCCGCTCATGCAGTACGGGGCGCGCGGGCGGTGGTACTTCACCGAGCGGGAGAACACGGCTTCCCCTGCGGCGAGCAGGGCGGCCGCGGCCGATTCGCCCTCGCGGGCAGGGACCGGGTGGCCTTCGAGATCGAGGGTGATGTGTCGGCGAGGAGTGCCGTCTTCGAGGCGTCGCATGGGGGCTCCAGAGAGCGGCGCGGACCGTAGCGCCGCAGGCCCACCGTGGCGAGGGCGACCTCGTGCCGCGGTGCGGCGGACGGGGCATGTCGGTCCTCCCGGGTAGGATGAGGTCGCATGAGTCCTCTGACTGCTCTCATCTGCGCGATGGTCGCCGCCGCGCTCTCCGGCTTCGCCGCGGCGTGGGTCACCCGGATTCAACAGCGGGCGCAGGCGCGGGGGGACCTCGCTGCGTTGGAGAGCGAGAAGGCGACCCTGGAGGAGCGGGTCCGCGCGCGGGATGCGGAGGTGGAGGGACTTCGGCGGCAGCTCGGGGACGCGCAAAAGCGGGAGTCGGAGCTGCAGAGGCTGCGGTCGCACCTCGAGACGCAGCTCGCCGCGGAACGCGCCTCGATGGAGCAGGAGCGGCGCGCTGCGGCTGAGAAGCTGGCATTGGTGGAGGATGCGCAACGGCAACTGGGAGATGCCTTCCGGCTGCTGTCTTCCGAAGCATTGCGCACCAACAACCAGAGCTTCCTGCAGCTCGCCCAGGCGACCCTGTCCCAGTTCCAGGAGGGCGCGCGGGCAGAGCTGGAGCAGCGTCAGAAGGCGATCGACGCGCTGGTTCAGCCGCTGTCGTCGCGGCTCGAGCTGCTGGAGAAGGCGAGGGTGGACGCCTATGCGTCCCTGCGCGAGCACCTGACCACCCTGTCTCAGACCCAGGAGCTGCTGAGAGCGCAGACCACGAACCTGGTGAACGCGCTCCGGTCGCCGTCCGCGCGGGGACGCTGGGGAGAGATCCAGCTTCGGCGGGTGGTGGAGATGGCCGGGATGATCGAGCACTGCGACTTCGTCCAGCAGGAGTCGTTCGATTCCGACGAAGGGCGGCTGCGGCCCGACCTCCGCGTTCAGCTCCCCGGGGGCAAGAGCGTGGTGGTGGACGCGAAGGCGCCGCTACAGGCGTACCTGGAGGCGATCGACCTGCCGGACGGCCCCGAGCGGATCGCGAAGCTGCGCGAGCACGCCGGACAGATTCGGACCCATCTCAAGCAGCTCGGGGACAAGGCGTATTGGGACCGACTCGGGGCGACGCCCGAGTTCGTGGTCATGTTCCTTCCCGGGGAGACCTTCTTCAGCGCGGCGCTCGAGCAGGATCCCGGGCTGATCGAGTTCGGTGTCGAGCGCCAGGTCATTCTCGCCACGCCCACCACCCTGATTGCCCTGCTGAGGGCCGTCGCCTACGGCTGGCGGCAGGAAGTCCTGGCCCGGAACGCCGAGGAGATCCGCGAGCTCGGGCAGGCGCTTCACGATCGACTCCGCACCATGGCCGAGCACTTCGTGGATGTGCGCAAGGGGCTCGAACGTGCGGTGGAGTCCTACAACAAGGGGATGAGGTCGCTCGAGTCGCGCGTGCTGGTGTCGGCGCGGCGATTCAAGGAACTCGGAGCAGCGACGGGCGAGGAGATCCCAGGCGTAGAGGGTGTCGACCGCCTGCCTTACGGGGCGGAGACCGACGCAGCGTAGCCCGCTACGGTGAGCAGTCGAGCGATCGAGCCGACGCGCTGAGTCTTGGGGCGGCGTGAAGTCCGTCGCCGTGTCGTGCCTTGAATCAAGAGCGCATCCGGGTAGGGTGCGCCGCGTCTTCATCCAACGAGGAGCCTGCCCATGACCACCGCGATCACCCGCGTGCCCATGCCCACGAACGAGCCCGTGCTGGCCTATGCCCCGGGGAGCCCGGAGCGTGCCGCGCTGAAGGCTGCGCTGGAGAAGATGGCCGGGGAGCAGATCGAAATCCCGCTGTGGATTGGGGGCAAGGAGCTGCGCACCGGGAAGACCGGCGAGAGCCGGATGCCCCACAAGCACGCGCACGTGCTGGCGACCTATCACCAGGCGGACGAAGCGCAGGTGCGCCAGGCGATCGAGGCGGCGCTCGCGGCGAAGCGCGATTGGGCGAACCTGCGCTTCGAGGATCGCGCGGCGATCTTCCTTCGCGCCGCCGACCTGATCTCGACGAAGTATCGGCCGATCCTGAACGCCGCCACCATGCTGGGGCAGTCGAAGACCGCGTACCAGGCGGAGATCGACGCGGCCTGCGAGCTGATCGACTTCCTGCGCTTCAACGTCCACTTCGCCGAGCAGATCCTTCGGGACCAGCCGTACTCGCCGGCGCAGACGTGGAACCAATTGGACTATCGTCCGCTCGACGGGTTCGTCTTCGCCGCCACGCCGTTCAACTTCACCGCCATCGCCGGGAACCTCCCGTCCGCGCCGGCGCTGATGGGCAACACCGTGGTCTGGAAGCCGTCGTTCAACGCCAGCTACAGCAACTGGTTCGTGATGAAGGTTCTCCGCGAAGCCGGCCTGCCCGACGGGGTGATCAACTTCGTCCAGGGCGACCCGGCGATGATCTCGCGCATCGCCCTGTCGCACCCGGACCTCGGTGGCGTGCACTTCACCGGTTCGACCAGCGTGTTCCAGCACATGTGGCGCCA
>JBAWAM010000418.1:0-4901 GCA_049589315.1 Myxococcaceae bacterium | reverse complement strand
CAACGGCTACGCCGATCAGGTCGCCTCGCTCTACGCGGGGATGGACCTGCGGCGGAACTACTGACCCATGACCCAGCCACTGCCCTGGCTCAAGCCCGGCCTCTTCATCGGTGGCATCGCGCCGGGGCTGTCGATCGTCACCAGTGCATTGCGGGGGACCCTCGCGGTGGATCCGATCGCCGAAGCGTTGAACCGGTTCGGCCTGCTCGCGCTGATCTTCGTGGTCGCCACGCTGTGCTGCTCACCCTTGAAGAAGCTGATTGGCTGGACCTGGCCCATGCGGATCCGCCGGATGCTGGGGGTGTTCGCGTTCGGCTACGCGCTGGCGCACGTGCTGACGTATGCGCTGTTCGATCAGGTCGCGAACCTTCACGCGATCGCCAGGGACATCCTGGAGCGCCCGTTCATCCTCGTCGGGTTCCTCGCGTTCGGGCTGCTCGTGCCGCTGGCGGCGACCTCCACGAACGGGATGGTCCGCAGGCTCGGGTTCGTCCGCTGGCAGCAGCTGCACCGGTTGATCTATCCGGCGGCGCTCCTCGTCTGTCTGCATTTCATCTGGCGGGTGAAGCGGGATCTCACCGAGCCGGCGATCTACACCTCGATCGTGGTCGCGTTGTTGCTCGTCCGCGTCGCCCTCAGACTTCGTAGACCCGTCCCTCGCGCAGCGGCTCGATCGCACTCGAATCCAGATCCAGGGAGTCCGGGTAGTGGATGAGCCGCATCCGAGCGCGGAGCTCCGCGGGCAGCTCCGCCAGCTTCTCGTAGGGCGTGTGCACCCCGAAGTTGGTTTCGTGAACGACCAGGTCCGCCTCGGCGAGCCACTCGATCAACGTCGGATCGAAGGCGGTGTCCGCGCTGTAGCCCAGCTCGCGCCCTCCTGAACGGATGCGGAACGCAGTGGTGGGAATGTGGTGGATCGTCCTTCTGCATCGGACTTCGAAACCATCGAGCGCGATGGGCGCGTGCTCGTCCAGGGAAACGAGCTCGATCCAGTCCTCGAGCCGCCGGGCTTCGTGTGGACCTTCCACGCTTGGCAGCAACTGCTCCATACCGGCGGCGAGGTGGCCGTCCCACAGCCGCTCCGCCACCGCGGGATGACAGAGCACGCGCAGTCTCCGCCCAGCGGCGAAGTGGTGGAAGTACGCGAAGGACTCCAGCCCCGAGGCATGATCCGCGTGCAGGTGCGTCAACGCCACGCCCACGATGTGGGAAGGGGACAAATCGACTCCGCTCGCATCCGAGGCTTCGCGCAACATCTTGCGGATCGGGTGAGGGCAGTCGACGAGCAGAATCCCCTGCGAAGTCTCCACGGCCAGCGCGCTCGAGTAGTTCCGCTCCGAGAACGCATCGCCAACGCCGAGCGGGATCACCCTCATCGTGAGACTCCTTCGGGTGCTATTCGCGACCTGAGCTGCTCGGCGACGAGCGGCGGACACCACGGCGAGAGATCAGCGCCGGTGCGCGCAAGCTCCTTGAGCCGACTGCTGCTGACCTGGGCCAGCTCGGGCGCGGCTGGGAGCAGCACCGTGGCGATCTCTGGCGCGAGCTGGCGATTGTGGTTCGCCAGGGTCGTCTCGACATCCGCGTCGGAGGCGCCGCGAAGGCCGCGGACCAGCACCGTCGCGCCTATCTCACGCGCGTAGTCGACGACCAGGCCTTCTGTCGCGTCGACACTGACGTTCGGAAAGCGCTTCACCGCGTCGCGAACGAGCGAAACGCGCTCCTCGAGGGAGAACAGGCCGCGCTTCTCAGGATTGATTGCCACCAGCACGACGACGTGTGGATACAGACGCGCCGCCTGGCGGATGACCGAGAGATGTCCCAACGTCACGGGATCGAAGGAGCCTGGGTAGATCGCGATGGACATGGTCCGAACTCCTGGGAGCGGAAGATTCTGAATCGATGAAGCGCGACGTATGCGACGCCTCCGAAGGACAACGCGGTGGCGAGGGCGAAGTGCCCGGCGTAGCCGAGCGCGGAGGCGGTGAAGCCGCTGAGCGCAGCCGCGGCTCCAGTCCCCAGCACGACCACGCAGGCCTGCACCGTGTAATCAGTGGCCGCCCGATCCGGACGGGTCGCGTCCATCATCCGGGTGAACAGCGCCGCCGTGGCCATTCCGCCCGTGAGGTGCTCCACCGCGCACACGACTGTCAATGCACCCAGACCGATCCCACTCGCTGCCCACGCATAGCCGAGCACCGCGAGCGACTGGAGCACCCCGAAGAGGATCAGCCCGGACTTCGGCGAGAGCCGGTTCACCAGCGCGCCTCCGAGCAGCGCACCGACCAGGCCGGTGGTGAACCCGACGCCGCCGAGCAGATACCCGAGCTGCTCCTCACCGAGGCCCTGGTCGACCAGCATCGGCCGGAGCATGGCCTGCCCGAGCGCGTCGCCGAACTTGTACACGACGAGCAGCAGCAACCATCCCGCGGCACCCGGACGCCGGTACCAGGAGGCGAACTCACGCCACCAGCCGACCGGCTCCGTTGCGGGCATGCTCAGGGCCGGTGGCTCCCGATACAGCAGCACCGGCACCGTCGCGACCAGCATGAGCCCCGCCATCGCCACGAACGTCCCGGACCAGCCGAGCGAGGCGGAGACGACGAGCAGGACACCACCTCCGAGAATCATTCCCACCCGATAGCCGGCGACCTGCACGCCATTGCCCAGCCCGCGCTCCCGCTCGGAGAGGAGATCGACCGCGAGCCCGTCGGTGGCCACGTCCTGGAGCGCGGAGAGCGCGTTGACCACCAGCACGCCCGCGAGCAGCCAGGAGATGTCGCTGGCGGAGAGCCACGCGAGCGCGAAGACACATACGGCCGACGCGAGCTGAAGTGGGACGATCAACCCGCGGCGGCGACCGACCTGGGGGAGATGCAGCCGATCCGCCAGCGGCGCGGCGAGGAACTTCAGCGCCCAGGGCAGGGCGAGGAGGTTCGCCAGCCCGATCTCCGGCAGCGAGAAGCCGCGCGTTCGAAGCAGGACCGGCAGCGCCTGGACGAAGAATCCATAGGGCAGCCCCTGCGCCAGATAGAGCGTGGCCAGCAACGCCAGCTTTCGAGTCGCTTTCATCGAGACGCCTTCGCTGCGAGGAAGCCGCGCACCAGCTGCTTGACCGATCCTGCGGCGGAGCCAGCCGGAATGGCATCAGGCGCCGACGCGGCGAGCACGAAGAAGCCCTGGATGCTGGCGAGCACGGCTGCCGCGAGCTGTCGTGCCCCCTGTGCCGAGCCGTGCTCCTCCCGGAGCAGCGCCGACGCGCGCGTCTCGAGAAGCGAAAGCAACTCCTGGATCACGCCGCGGAAGCGGGCGCCCACCTCGGGTTGCCGGATGGCCTCGGCCGAGATTGCCACCCAGCAGCGGACCGCGGCGAGATCGGCGTCAGGCCCCGTCGCCAGCAGCGCATCGATGGCCGCATCCAGCCCGTCCCGCCCCCGGCTTCGCTCCTCGATGCGGGCCTGCGCGTCCCGCCACAGCACGTCGAGGAGCGCGAGCAGGATCTCCTGCTTGTCCTTGAAGTGGTAGTGGACCAGCCCCGACGTGAGTCCCGCGCGTTGCGCGACCTCCGAGATGGACGCGCGCTCGTATCCACGCTCCGCCATCACTTCGCGCAGCGCTGAGACGATCTGGGTCCGGCGTTGATCCGTGTTCGAGGGGCGGGCCATGGTGGTCGTTTATTGGTTGTACGACCAAACCATAATGGGTCCGAGCGAGAGGCGCAACTGAACCGCCGGAAACGGACCGGCGGGACGCGGCTGCCATGCGCCACGTCCCGCCGTTCTTCCGACCAGAATTTCCGTCAGGGAATCCGCAGGGCTGCCTCAGAACCACGCCAGCAGCGCGAGCTGCGCCGTCGCCTGGTTGTGGTCCACTCCCGAGTTGAACAGGGGCTCGACCGCGGTGTCCGCACGCACCTCCGCGCGAACCTCTGCGTGGTTGCCGACCGCAAACGCACCGGTGAGGGTGGCCTCGCTGACGGAGGTGCCGATGCCCCGTACCCCGTCGGGATCGAAGAACTGCTCGACGCGCGCGGCGAGGCGGAACGCGGGCGCGAAGCGGTATTCGGCCATCAGAGCTGCGCCGTACCAGCTTGCGCTGCCTTCCCGGGCGTAGTCCGCGTTCACGCCGACGGTGAGCTGGTCGCCGATCTTCTGGAGGAGGACGAGATCGGCGAGGTTGCGCCACGGCGCGGTCTCGTCGCCTTCCACGCCGCTGTAGATCGTGAGGATGGCGGTCGTGCCGGTCGGCGGCGTGAAGGTGCCGGTCAGCCCGAACGTCTTGTACGGGTTGTTGTCGTGGACCACCTCCCAGCCGTTCACCAGGCTGGCCTGGAGGCTGAAGGTGTCCGTCACCGGCCCTCCGGCGCGGAGTCCCGTGTGCGTGAACGGGATGGCGAAGCCGAAGAGGATTGAACGGGAGTAGTTCCAGTTCCCGCGCGCCTCGATCACCTCTGCTCCCGCATTGGTGACGAACTTACCCGCATCCACCACCCAGCCGGTGTCGCCCAGCGCAACCGAACCGTAGGCCTGCTGAAAGTGCTTGAGCACCTCGCTGATGCCCGGCGCGCTGGGATCAGCGGCGTCGTAGCTGGTGAGGTCCGCCACCGGGCCGAAGCCGACGTCCAGCCGGAACCCGACCGGCGCGGGCGAGATCGACAACGCCAGCTCCGCGTACGCGACGTTGAAGGTCGCGTTGTCGGCATCGAAGACGCGGTACTGGCTCGGCGTGCGGTTCATCCCCGCGAAGTTGTACGAGAAGAACGTGTCGAGCGATCCCTCCAGCTTCACCCGCTTCGTCCAGTGGTCAGGCTCGGCCTCGCCGGTGGCCTCCGGTGCCGTGTCGTGCGGAGCCTCCGCCGTCGGGGCGGGCTGCGCCGCCGTCGTGTCGTCGCTCGCTGTCTC
>JBAWAM010000417.1:0-1507 GCA_049589315.1 Myxococcaceae bacterium | reverse complement strand
ACCTTCCGGGAATCGCTCGTCGCCATGTCTGTCTCCAGTGTCGTTTCTGGGAACCAGCACCCGGCCTCACGCTAACGCGAGGCAGGGTCGGTCCTTTGACTTCCCTCGGAGCCAGAACTCATCGGTGAACAGTGAGCGGTCGCCTCCTGCTCGCAGCGTGATCAGAGCGCCAGCGGAAGGCCGAACCGGGGGAACAGGGTCTCGGTGTCGAGGAACGAGTTCCATCCCACGATGCGGTCCCCGGACAGCTCCAGTACGACCAGCGCCCAGGGCCGGTGGCCGCCCTCAGGGTTTCGGCGGTACTGCCCAAATGCCGGCGACCCACAGGCGGCGGTCGGAATGAGCCGGGAGCCCTGGCAGCCGATACCAGGTCCGAGGAGCCATTGGCGCACCGACTCGGGACCGCGAAGCCAGAGCGCATACGGCGGCATCGAAAACGTCGCGTCTTCGCGGAGTAGGGACGCAAGACCGTCGACGTCGTATCGCTCGAAGGCCGCCACGTAGCGCTCGAGGAGCTGCTGCTGTGCGTCTGAAAGCGGCTCGGGCTCACGAAGGTTCTGGTTCTCGAGCGTCACACGCGCCCGCTGAAGGGCACTGTTCACCGCAGCCACGGAGGTGTCGAGGGTCTCAGCGATCTCTGCCGAAGACCAACCGAGGACCTCGCTCAGCAGGAGGACCGCGCGCTGCTTCGGCGGCAGGCGCTGCAGTGCGGCGACGAAGGCGAGCCGGATGCTCTGCCGCAGAATCACCTGCTCCGACGGATTCGCGTCCGAGGGGATCGCACGAACATCCGGGACGGGCTCGAGCCAGTGTGTTCGCTCATGCATGACCAGCGGCATGTCGACGGTCCCCGACGGCCCCTCCTCCATCGGACGGGCCCGCCGATTGCGGTCGGCCAGGGCGTCGAGGCACACGTTCGTGGCGATTCGATACAGCCAGGTGCGCAGGGAGGCGCGCCCGTCGAATCGGTCGAGGCTGCGCCATGCGCGCACGATGGTCTCCTGGACAGCGTCGTCGGCGTCCACCACCGAGCCGAGCATGCGGTAGCAGTGCCCGGTCAGCGCGTCGCGGTGCTCTTCGAGCTGGGCGATTCTCTCGGTCATCGCGCCGAAACTAGCATTGGCACAGACCGGGAGAATGCATACAGGAATGGCATGTCGAATCGTCGCCTCGGTCACTCACCGCTCTCCATCCCCCCGCTCGCGCTTGGAGGGAACGTCTTCGGCTGGACCGCCGATGAGAAGACCTCCTTCACGGTGCTGGACGCCTTCGTCGACGGAGGCTTCACCGCCGTCGACACCGCGGACGTCTACTCGCGCTGGATCCCCGGCCACAAGGGAGGCGAGTCCGAGACCGTCCTCGGCAAGTGGCTCAAGGCCCGGGGCAACCGCGGCCGCATCGTTCTGATGACCAAGGTCGGCGCGGACATGGGCCAGGGTCACAACGACTTGAGCGCGAAGTGGATCGAACGGGCGGTCGAGGACTCGCTGCGTCGGCTTCAGACGGA
>JBAWAM010000416.1:0-2883 GCA_049589315.1 Myxococcaceae bacterium | reverse complement strand
CTCGCTCTCCCAATAGGCGGAGGTGATGTCCAGGTTCGCGCTGCCCACGGCGCACCTGCGTCCATCCACGCTCATGACCTTCGCGTGCACGTGGGTGAGCACCGTGCCGAGCTCGGGTGCCCAGCCCGGCCGTTCGTGCACAGCGAACAGGTAGCACTCGCCACCTTCTGCAATCAGCGGGTCGAATCGCGAGTGCACCAGCGACGTCGCCGCGCTCCTCGCTGCGGACCCGAAGCCCTTGAACGGCCCTTTCGCGTGAATGGGCGTGACATGTCCGATGAGCGTTCGCACCCGGACGCCGCGTTGGAGCGCGCGCAGCAAGGCATGCTGGAGCTCGAGCACCAACGGGAAGCCGTTCACCACGTCGATGTGGGACTGCGCCGAGTCGATCAGCGCGCGATGGGCCTCGAGCGTCCGAGCATCCCGGAGTCCTCGATGCACGACCACCCGGACCCCAGCGGTCCCGCATGGCGGGGGCGTGACCACCGGAAACGGCTCGCCCCCCGCTTCGGTCCACGCATGGAGGAAAGACTGAGCCACGGCGGCGACGGACGGCCCCTCCAGGCGGGCGCTCGCGTCCAGCCAGGGGACATCGCGCCAGAGCGTCTCGGTCGTGAGCTGGACCTCGTCGAAGCCCAGATAGTACTCGCGCGAGAGATTGCGTCCGCCCACCAGTGCCACGCGCCCGTCGACCACCACCAGCTTGCGATGATCCCGCTGCTTCAGATCCTTCAGCGTGGGCAGCTCGTTGACCGGTCGCATTGCACGCAGTGACACCCCCGGGTACGCCCCGAGGCGTTCCAGCAGCGGATTCTGGATGCCGAACGAGCCGTGGAGGCCGTACAGCGAGTCGACCAACACGCGCACGGTCACCCCACGCGCAGCGGCCTCCGCGAGCGCGGCCTCGACCTGCTGACCGACGACGTCGTCCGAGACCATGTACACCTGAAAGTGGACCTCGCGACGACTTCTCCGGATCGCCTCCAGCAACCAGCTTCGGCCCGTGGCGTTGTCGAGCTCGAGCTCGATCCGATTGCCCGGAACGACCTCGGCCGGGACAAAGGGCGCGAGCGCTTCGTCGGAACGTCCCTCACCCAGCAAGTAGGGGGCGCTCATAGCGGCGAAGCCGCGCACCTCCGGAGAGGCCGGGCCGCGATGGAGGACCGCAGTCACTGGAAATCCCGCCGCGTGGAGTCGCGCGCCCACGCGCGCGAGCCGGACCGGATCGTTCATCTCCGAGACATCGAGCGCTTCGCCTTCGTCGAGCGCGGCGCGGGCGTCGATCACGTGCGGAGGCAGGCCGGCCACGAGAAGTCGTTCGCGAATCGACCGACAGCTCTGGGTGGGCCGCAAGCGCACCGCCAACAACTCCGGGACCGGCGGACCGGAGAGCGCCGCCAACGCGGTGAGGACAGAGTTGTCGACCTCGGCGTCGAAGAGGATCAACGGATGGTTCCCCGGGTGGATCACCGCGACCTGTTGCTCGATCGCAGCGAGCGGATCGGCAGGAGGAATCCCTCCCGTCCGGAACACGCCGAGAGACCGCGCCTCGAGGCCTGCCGGAAGGGTCACCTCTCCCGCATGCGTTTCGAGCCGTGCCACCACGCGACCGCCGCAGACGAAGGCGATCTCCTGATCGGGGACCGGCGGCAGATCACCCACCGCGAGCGCATGATCGACCCGGAGGTGCAGCGGGCCGCCGTCATCCACCACGTCGGGCACGTCGATCGGACGCAGCGTCGGCGGCCGAGCCGGCGCGACGGGCGGCAGCAGCAGGACGGGAGCGGGCCACCTCCTCGCCAGCAACACGGCAGTCGGCAGGCGCGCGAACACCAGCAGATCGAAGCGCGCCTCCGGGACCCAATCCGCGAGCCAGGCACGCATCGCCCCCGGCCTCGACGGCGGAACCACGAGGGTGGCGCGGATCCCCGACACCTCGCGGAACGAATCCACCTGTGCGGGGACCATGGGGGTCGGCAGCAGCGCGGTCACCCGGACGGACGGGTCCACCCTGTCGCGCAGAAACGCGCCGATCGGCGCCTGCTCGCGAACACTCAGGGCCACGCAGCCGATGTCGCGAAGCGGGCCGCTCGCCTCGATGTCCCCTTCCTGTGGCCAGAGGATGGCGGTGGGTCGACGCCGGCGCGTTTCGGCCAGCAGCGTGACGCTGGACAGCGTCCGTGCCCCATCGACGAGCAGCTCGATGTCCGCGGCATCCACGAGCGCAGCCAGCGCCTCCGCATCCAGTGCGGGAGCGAACTGCAGCTCGCTGCGGAACCCGGCGGTGGCAAGAGCCTCTCGAAGGCCCTCCTCAATCCTCCAACCGATGAGCGTCCGAGCAGGTGGACGATCGACGACGACGAGGTGCTCGAGCTCGGGCGCAAGGCGACGAAGCGCCACCAGCGCAGGGCGGGCATCCGCTCCGGGTTCGGCGAGCAGCAGCGCGCGGCGGTATCTCAATCGGCCTCCCTGGCCGACTTACATAGCGGGCTTTACCGATAGCCGCTGCAGTCGAGGCACAGGATCGATGGCGGACACGCCACGCCAGCCGAGCTCGTAGATTCCGAAATGCAGATGCGGCGGGGTCGTCCGCGCGTTGCCGGTGTTTCCGACCGTGCCGAGCACCGCACCGGGAGTGACGAGGTCGCCGGGCCGCAGCCCGGGAGCCCATTCGTCCAGGTGCGCGTAGTAGTAGAACGCCGGGCCTTCACCGAGCACCGTGACGACGTTCCCGCCGAGGCTGTCCGTCCCGACCTTCACCACCACGCCGTGGGATGCAGACACCACGCGCGTCCCACGGACGGCGAAGAGATCGGCGCCCTGATGCTTTCGCCGGCCACCATCTCGCGGAGCCAGGAACGTGCTCCGCAGGCTCCGTGCAAC
>JBAWAM010000415.1:0-1915 GCA_049589315.1 Myxococcaceae bacterium | reverse complement strand
GAATCGGCATAGGGGGCTGAAGGTTTAGCCCTTCAGCTCCCCTGCCACACCACCGGACATGCGGGTCCGCATCCGGCGGTTCGGTTGGTTGAGGTTATGCGGCAAGCCGCGGCAATCCGTGCTTGTCGTAGTAGCTCGCTGGCAGTGCGGTGTTCAGCAGCATCCCCGAGTTCCGCCACCAGCGACGAGAGTTGGCCGCGACCTGCCGGGCCGCGTCGCCGTTCGCCCCGAGCCGCTTCAATTCTCGGTAGATGGTCTTTCCTCGCTTCCACTGCTTCAATTGCACCATTCGCAGGCGATGTCGGATCCACTTGTCCAGATTGCTGAAGATGCGTTTCGTCTCGGCGAGCCGGAAATATGCTTTCCATCCCGTGAGGTAGCCGCGCAGTTCGGCAATTACGGCTGTTAGAGCCCGTCCTCCATTCCGGGAAGTGATCTCCCGGACCCTGTCCGTCATCGCCTCAAGGGCTTTGGGCGCGACTCGGCGTCGGACCTCGCCTCCCTTCGCATACCAGAAGCTGTACCCGAGGAATTTGCGGTCCTGCGGCCGTGCCACCGCGCTCTTCGCTTCGTTGATTCGGAGCCGTAGTCGGGCGTACAGACTTCTCAGCGTCTGCATGGCGTCTTCGCCGGCGCGCTTTGACCCGACATACACATTCAGGTCATCGGCGTACCGGACGAAGCTGAGCCCGCGCTTCTCCAGTTCCTTGTCCACTTCGTCGAGGAGCACGTTCGCCAACAGCGGTGACAGAGGTCCGCCTTGCGGCGTCCCTTCGTACCGCTCCATCACCACCCCGTTCGCCATGATGCCGGCTTCAAGATAGCGACGGATGATCCCCAGCATCCTCTTGTCGCTGATGCGCTTCGCCAGCCTTCCCATCAGCACGTCGTGGTTCACGCGGTCGAAGAACTTCTCGAGGTCCACGTCCACCACCACCCGCTTTCCTTCCTGGATGTACCGCTGCGCTTCGCGCACGGCGTCGTGCGCGCGGCGTCCGGGTCGGAAACCATGGCTGTGCTGTGAAAAGGTCGGGTCGAACATCGGCTGCAACACCTGCAGGATGCTCTGCTGGAGAAACCGGTCGAGCGCAGTGGGAATCCCCAATTGTCGGACTCCACCTCCGCTCTTCGGAATCTCCACCTTCCGCACCGGCTTCGGCTGGTAGGTGCCTTCGAGCAATTGCGCTCGAATCTGCTCCCAGTTTTCCGCCAAATGCTGCGGCAGCTCGTCGACGGTCATCCCGTCCACGCCGGGGCTGCCCTTGTTCTGTCTCACTCGCTTCAACGCCGCCTTGGCGTTCCCGCCTTCGACCATCCGTTCCATCAGGGCGGCCGTTCCTGAGCGTCCGTTTCCGTTCGTCGCCATCGGGACTTCGCCGCTGCACGTTACCTTCGGGGCTTCACCCCTATCCTCGCGTGCGAGCGCCGCTCTCGCGGCCTTCTGGCGCATGGTCCTTCTGAGACTCACGGTCGCTTCGCTCTCCCATCCGTTCGGCCCTTCGCGACGCCTCTTCCGCACGTCCCGACTCGGTGACGTTTCTGAGCGATCCCGGTCGGCGCTGTTCGTCGCTACTACGGCCTCTGCTGACTTCTCGCTCCGCGTCGCCTCTCGGCGGGCGTCGCCCTTTCAGGCGTGAGGCGAGATCTCCCCAGGTAAGGATCGTGAATTTCCCCGCGCAACCGCCGGATCTACGTCGCTCGCCTTTGGCCGTTGGAGCTTCGCGGTGCTTTGCCCGCTCGCCCCGGCTCGCGTCGCCTCGTATCCGGTTCCTGTTCGTCGGCTCGTGGTTTCGCTATCGCTTCTTTCAGCGCCGGCCTCGCGGCTGGTCGCCTTGCGAGTCGCTCGGGGTCGCGTCGGCCTGCTTCCCCGGAGGACTTGCACCTCCAATCCACGCCCATGCTGGGCACACAAAGA
>JBAWAM010000414.1:0-4725 GCA_049589315.1 Myxococcaceae bacterium | reverse complement strand
GCGGCGTTGGCGGCCTTCGAGGCCTGTCCTGCCTCGCTCGCTGCCTGCCGCGTGATTGCGCGGCTGGACGAGCGCGTCCGGGGTGCACCCCACCACCACGAGCCCTCGCGAGTGCTCGTGGACAGCGCCACCTTCCGCGCGATCGCCGTGCGCGCGCTGGACTTCGTGTAGCGGAGGCGAACGATGCGTCGTCTCGGAACCTGCCTCTTCGTATTCGCGCTGCTCGGGGTCGCACGGTGTACGCCCCAGGTGCCGGTTCCGGGGGACGAGCTCGTCGGGGCGTTCCAGATGGAGGCCCGGGTGCTCGAGTCGGGGTGCGTGAACACGCTCGCCACGGAGGACCTGCCCGCTGACGGCGGGTTCGCGTTCGAAGGAATCCTCTCCCGCGAGACGGGGACCGGCCAGGCGTACCTCACCCTCAACGGCATCTCCCGCGACGGCGGCTTCGAAGGCCAGGTGTTCACGACGACGTACTCCGCGCCCCGACAGTTCAGGTGGAAGGCTGGCGACGCCGGGGTGCCCTGCGAGGTGAACGACTTCGAGATCTCGGAGACGCTCCAGGTGGTGATACTGAGCGCCTCGCAGGAGCAGAAGGTGCTGGTGGGTGGAAGATGTCCGGAGAACCCCTCGCCGCTGTTGGAGCCGGGCGGCGTGCCCGTCGATCCCGACGCCGGCATTTTCGCACCGGAGGCCCGCCCGGAGGGCTTCGATGCGCAGCGCGTCTGCGGGTTCCTGGTGGACGTGATCACGCCTGCGGCGGCGTGTGAAATGGCGCCGTGCACCGTGGTGTACGGAATAGAGGGAGTGAGGCGGCAATGAGTCAGAAGGCGATCGTCCTGCTTTCTGGAGGCCTGGATTCGACGACCTGTCTCGCCATGGCGAAGGCGCAGGGGTTCGAGCCGGTGTGCCTGACGGTGTCCTACGGCCAGCGACATGCTGTCGAGCTCGAGCGAGCGCGGGAGGTGGCCCAGTCGATGGGCGTGGAGGACCTCCGCATGGTGACGCTCGATCTTCGCGCGATCGGCGGCTCCGCCCTGACCGCGGACATCCCCGTTCCGAAGGGCCGCGACGAGAGCGCGATGGCGGAGGGGATCCCTTCGACCTACGTTCCGGCCCGGAACACGATCCTGCTCTCGATCGCGTTGGGCCTGGCCGAGGTGGTCGGCTCCAGGGACATCTTCATCGGCGTCAACGCGGTCGACTACAGCGGTTATCCGGACTGCCGTCCCGAGTTCATCCGCGCCTTCGAGCAGCTCGCGCAGCTCGCCACGAAGGCGGGCGTGGAGGGCGCGCACTTCCGCATCCACGCGCCGCTCTCGGGGCTCACCAAGGCGGAGATCATCCGCGCGGGTGTGCGCCTGGGCGTCGACTATTCGCTGACCCACTCCTGCTACGACCCTGACCCGCAGGGGCGCGCCTGCGGCAGGTGCGACAGCTGCATCCTCCGCAAGCGCGGCTTCGAACAGGCCGGCGTGCCCGACCCGACGCGCTATTCGGAGACGGCGTGAGGCGGTTGCTCGCCGGGGTCTGGGCGCTCGGCGTACTGGCTGCCCCACACGCGCTCGCCGCGGAGAAGGGCGCCCAGCTCGTCGACGTGACCACTGCGATTCCGGACGCCGTGCTGGACCTGCGCTACGCGACCGGGAACAACTTCCTGCGCAAGCAGGTCTATCCGGATGGGGCGCGGTGCCTGCTCCGACCGGAGACCGTGGAGCGGCTCCAGAAGGCGGCAGAGGCGCTGCGCAAGCAGGGCCATCGCATCCGGCTGTACGACTGCTTCCGGCCCCGGTCGGTGCAGTGGGAGATGTGGAAGATCCTCCCGAAGCCGGGCTACGTCGCGGACCCGAGGAAGGGCTCACACCACAACCGCGGCACCGCAGTCGATCTCGGGTTGTCGACACCGGACGGTCGCGAGGTGGAGATGCCGACGCCCTTCGACACCTTCTCCCGGGCGGCGCACCACGGCTACGCGGGCGCCACCGAAGCGGCGATCCGCCACCGCGAGCTCCTGCGCGAGGCGATGGAGGCCGCCGGGTTCCGCAAGAACCGCATGGAGTGGTGGCACTACAGCCTGCCGAACGCCGGGCGGTTTCCCATCCTCGACGAGCCGCTGGTCGCCAGCGAGCCGTGACGTGACCCTTCGCGACCGGCTCACGCGGTGACGGACGCTCTGCGGCGGATGTCCCTGAACCGGACCTGCGGCACCATCGAGAACGCCAGCACCGCCAGCCCGACGATGACGTCATTCACCACCGGCTGGGGCGTGTTGTAGCTCAGCACCCACGGCGCCATCACCAGCCAGGCGCCCAGCCCCGAGTTCACGAACCGGAAGCCGGGGACGCGAATCGCCGTGATCGCCACGGCGATCATTGCCAGCCCCATCCAGACGTCGTTCGTCCGCGCGCTCAGGTCCGTGTACCCCAGCAGCCACGGCGCGAGCACGAGCCACACACCGGCAACGATACTGGCCCACCGTCCAATCATGGGATGTCTCCCTTCGCCCATCGCTGAAGGTGGCGATGGCTCCAGGAGCTTTCCAGGGTGAGCAGGCAGCGCTGGGCTCGCCCTGTCCCCTGCAAAGACACTGCTTCACATCCCGGCGTCGAGACGCCTCACACAGGCGTCCTCGCAGCTCCAGCCCGTGCCGCCGTCCTGCTGCGGTCCGAAGTTGCACTCCCCGGACTGGCACGCGTCGTCATACAGGCAGGTGTCGCCGTTGGCCCGCTGGGCGTGACAGGTCTCTGCCTGGTAATCGCAGAAGAAGCCGGCGGCGCATCGATAACCGCTGGTGTCCGATCCGCAGTCGCCGCCTTCGGTGGGGAGCGCGGTGCAGCGAGAGGTCGAGTTCGCGCAGTACAGCTCCTCGCGGCAGTCGACGTAGTTCCAGCAGATGTCGCCCTCGCTTCCGAGGAGGATGCAGTGCCCGGTGCTGTAGTTGCTCGAGCACCGCAGTCCGGGCAGGCAGGTCCCGTAGCCCGAGCACACGCCGCCCAGCCCCGCCTTCTTCATGCACACGCCGGGGCCATCCACCTGACCGACCCGCCGTCGGCAGAACGCATCCGGTTCGCAGCCCGGGTAGCCCGAGGTGTGTCCGCACGTCTCTCCGACCTGCGCGATGTACTGGACGCATGCGCCGTTGATGCACGCGAGGTTCGCGAAGCAGTCGCTCCAGTACTCACACGCTTCGCCGGTCCCACGGCGCGCGACGCAGAGGCTGCCTCCGCCGGCCGAGCGGCAGTTGGCCACGTCCGGATCGCACTGCCGATCGGATCCGTTACAGAGCGCGCCCACGGGCTGGTACGTGTGGCAACGGAAGGGGCACGCGTTGCTGTAGACGTTGCAGTAGCTCCCCGCCTGGCATTCGTTCGCGATCAGGCAGTCGCCCTGCGGCGGGACGGTTCCTTCGAACACGGCGTCGCAGGAGACCGGGACCTTTGCGCAGGCCTCGTGCGCGAAGCCGTTGATGCAGTCGGCGGCCGATGGAGCGTCGTACTGGAGCCGGTTCGCGGCCACTCCCGCGCCGAGCTCTTCCTGCGCGCAGGCGGCGTACTCGCGCACCCGGCAGGCATCGACGTTCTGCGCATCCAGCAGCAGGCAGCGTTCGTCCCGCGAGCAGACGGCGAGAGCATACAGCGTGCACCATTGGTCCACCGGGAACGGGCTGAACCCAGCGTCCGTCGGCCCCGCGTCGATGACCGGTGCTCCTGCGTCCGGCTCTCCTGCATCGATCAGTCCCGCATCGAGCCCCGAACCCATGGGCGGCTCCATGCCGGCATCAGGAGACGTTTCCGACGAGCCGCCACAGCCGGCGGCAATCGCCAGGGCCACGACCAGAGGGACGATTCGGGAGCGCATGGGCAGCAGGCAACCTAGCGCATCCGGTCGACACGGACGGGGAGGCGGGGACGCCGATGATGGGCGAACGACACCGCATCAGCGGCGGGGCTGGTCGCGTCGCCGCAACGAGATGAGCTCCGCGACGATGGAGACGGCGATCTCCTGCGGCGTGAGCGCGTGGATGGTGACGCCCATCGGGCTGCGCATCCGCGCGAGCTCCTCGTCGGTGAAGCCGGCCGCCTTCAGCCGCAGCTTGAACCGCTCCGCCTTGCGGAGGCTGCCGATGACGCCGTGGTACGCCCCCGGTGTTCGGAGCAGCGCTTCGACCACCGCCTGGTCCAGCGCGTGATCGTGGGTGGTGACGCAGAAGAAGTGATCGGGACCGCCGGTCAGCGTGCGCGCGAACGCCGAGGGATCCTTCACCTCCAGGGCAATCCCCGGTTCGAAGCGATCCGGCCGCGCCCACCCGGCGCGCTCGTCCACGACCGTGACGCGGAAGCCGACGTGGTGTGCCAGGGCAGCGACCTCCCGCCCAACGTGCCCCGCGCCAAAGATGAAGAGCCGGGCATCCGGTGCGTGCCGCTCGAGGAAGACCGTCATCTTCCCGCCGCAGCACATGCCCAGCTCGTGCGTGAGGTGCGTCTCCATCACGCGCGACGGCGCTCCGGAAGAGATGAGCGCGCGCGCGGCGTCGATCACCTGGTGCTCGATGGCGCCCCCGCCGATCGTGCCGAGGAGCGAACCGTCCTCGAGCACGACCATCTTCGAGCCTGGCTTCTGGGGCGTCGAGCCACCGGTCTGGATCACCGTGGCGAGCACGAAACCGCGGCCTTCCGCTGTGAGCCGGGCGATATCCGCGTACAGGTCCATCTCGGACCACAGGGTAAC
>JBAWAM010000413.1:0-2605 GCA_049589315.1 Myxococcaceae bacterium | reverse complement strand
CCCGAACACGACCTATCGCTGGCGCGTGCGCGAGCGGCTCACGAACGGCTCGGTCTCGAACTGGGTGGAGCACGGCGATGGAGGCGGGGACTTCACGACGGGTGCCAGCGCTCCGGCCCGCCTGCTCCGATGGTCGATGCCCGCTTCCTCCGTTGATGCCGGGAGCTGTACGGAACCGCTGACGATTCAGCACGAGGACGCCTCGGGGAACCCACAGCCAGTCGTGGCGGACCTCCCGGTGACGCTCTGGTCGCGAAGCGCCGGGACGACCTTCTACCTGGACGCGGGTTGCACCACGCCCGTGACGGAGCTCGTCATCCCGGCCGGGACGAGTCAGGCGACCGTCCATCTCCGGAACACACTCGGCCCGTCGACGACGATCGTTGCCAATGCGGCCCAGGTCGAGTGGGGACAGCTCAGTCTCACCCTCAACCCGGGACCGGCTACGCGCCTCGCGTTCGTGGCCTTGAACCGGGTCCACGGCGTGGAGGAGTGCTCGAGTCTTCGTGAAGTGGAGCTCCAGGACGAATGGGGGAACTCGATCGTGGCGTCGAGCACGGTGACGGTGGCTCTGTCCTCCGCGTCGCCGGGACTGGAGTTCCACTCGAACGCGAGCTGCTCGAGCGCGATCACCTCGGTCGACATCCCGGTCGGCAGCGCGCGCGCTTCGCTCTATTTCCGCAGTGGCCGACCGGGTCGCCCCGACTTGCGCGTCGAGACCACCGGCCTGGGGCCGGGCACTCAGCGACAGACCGTCCTTCCCCTCCTTGCGACCACCACGCCGAGCAGGACCGTGGCGGCAGGCGAGTGCGCAGCGACGACGCTCGAGCGGCGGGACGCGTCGGGGATGGCCTGGGCTGGCGACAATGACGACGCGACGGTGTGGTTCTTTGGGGGATCGACCGTCCCCTATGCAGACGCCGACTGTACGCTCGCCATGGATCCCTGGTACCTGATGATTCCAGCGGGCGCATCCTCGCTCACGTTCTATTGGCGCGAGGTGGACCTGGGGAGTCCGTGCTTCGTCTTCGCTCGCCGCCCGGTGTCTCCGCCCATCGTGCGCGCGGGGACGCCCGTCGTGCGGCAGTGCCACACGATCGTCTCCGGCCCATCCGCCCTCGCGTTCACGTCCTCCCCCCAGCAGGTGGGGGCGGGAGAGTGCTCGGCGCCGCTGACGATCGAGGCGCAGGATGTCGCAGGGCTCGCCGCGCCGGTCGGGAGCGATGAAGACGTCGTGCTCACGTCTGATTCGCCGACGGTCGGTTACTTCGCTGATGCGTCCTGCACGGCGCCGATCACCCAGCTTCGCTTCGGCGCCGGCACCTCCACGGCGCAGGTCTTCTTCAGCGACACAGGCCCCGGAAGCGTGGAGCTCCTGGCGACGCGAGCAGGCTGGAGACCGGCCCGGCAGCAACACGAACTGGTGGCTGGCCCCGCCCGGTCACTCGTGGCGTCTGGCTTCCCCTCGCCGGTGCGGAGCGGCGAGCCCGGTTCGCTGCTCGTGACCGCGTACGACGCGTGGGGCAACGTCGCGGACGGATATGCCGGGACGGTCGAGTTCTTCTCGAGCGACGCGCAGGCGCACCTCCCGCGTCAACTCCAATTCGAGCGCTCGGGAGGCATCCTCTCTGCCGAGGTCACCTTCGTCACGCCGGGCACTCACTGGATCGAGGTTCGAGACGTCGCAGACGCCAGCCTTCAAGCGCGCCTGGAGAACATCGTCGTCGAGCTCGAGGCGGAGCTGCCAGCGCCGGAGCCTGCAGAAACGGAAACGCGTGCTCTCACGGTGGTGTGTGGGTGCACGTCGGGGTCGGCTGCTCTCGTGGAAGGAGCGGCAGTGTTCGCGCTGCTCCTGCTGGCGCGTTCGAAGTCGCGCGGCGTCAGAGCGCGCGCCGCTCGTCCGAGCTCAGCACCCGAGGCGTGATTCGCGGCGCGCCCGTCTTCTCGTCGAAGAACGGCGACGGGACGCCCGCGCCGGTGACCCACCACTTCGTCAGCTTCATCAGGCTGCGCACCGTCGCCCGGACCGTCGAGATGGGCCCGCCGTGCGGTGGAGCGCCGATCGCGAAACGCGTCTGGACGTAGCCGACCGGTTTGCCCAGGAAGTCATCGCGGCTTGCCCCGCTGGCTGCGTGGTCCATGAACGAGTGGACGAGTCCGACGAACGGCACACGTGGGCCGACGGTGTTGCCCACCGGCGTTTTGCAGTGTCCGCAGTACCACCGGTACATGCCCTTGTCGGAGAGGCGGACGCAGCGGAGTGCGTCATCGTCGTGCTCGATGCGCACGCGCGACGGCGCCATCTGGAATATGTCCGTGCCGCCCCAGCGATCGGTGATGTCCGGGCGCCCAAGGAATCGCGCGAAGGCCTGACAATCGTCGCAGTAACAGACGATGCGGGTGCCCGCCGACCGCGAGAGCCGGGTCGCTGTCCCGCGGAGCTTTCCACACTCACATCGAAGCGGGACATCCATCGTCGTGACTCCTCGGCCTCTCATTCATCTGCAGCCCGATGCGACAGCGTCATAACCGAACGTGCCTGAGAATCGGGATTGAATGACCTTTCTCCTTCGCGGTGTACTCGAACCATGGGTCGACGTCGCAC
>JBAWAM010000412.1:0-2484 GCA_049589315.1 Myxococcaceae bacterium | reverse complement strand
CTCGACGAGATGACCAAGGCCGCGGACGACGCGCCGGTGGTCAAGCTCGTGAACCTGATCCTCCTGGACGCGATCAAGAAGGGCGCGTCGGACATCCACGTCGAGCCGTACGAGAAGGACTTCCGGGTGCGCTTCCGCATCGACGGAAACCTGTACGAGGTGATGCGGCCGCCGATGAAGCTGCGGAACGCGATCATCTCGCGTCTGAAGATCATGGCGCAGCTCGACATCTCCGAGCGACGCCTGCCGCAGGACGGCCGCATCAAGATCAAGATGGGCGGCGGGAAGGAGATGGACTACCGCGTCAGCGTGTGTCCGACCCTGTTCGGGGAGAAGGTCGTCATGCGCCTCCTCGACAAGTCGAACCTCCAGCTCGACATGACCAAGCTGGGTTTCGATGCCGAGCCGCTGAAGTGGTTCAAGGAGGCGATCGATCGGCCGTACGGGATGGTGCTGGTGACGGGCCCGACAGGTTCCGGAAAGACCACCACCCTGTATTCAGCGCTGTCCGCGTTGAACACCGTCGACGTGAACATCTCGACCGCGGAGGACCCGGTCGAGTTCAACTTCGCCGGGATCAACCAGGTGCAGATGCATGACGACATCGGCCTGAACTTCGCGGCGGCGCTGAGAAGCTTCCTGCGCCAGGACCCCGACACGATCATGATCGGCGAGATCCGCGACTTCGAGACCGCGGAGATCGGGGTGAAGGCGGCGCTGACAGGCCACCTCGTGCTGTCGACCCTGCACACCAACGACGCCCCGGGAACCGTGAGCCGCTTGCTCAACATGGGCATCGAGCCGTTCCTCGTGACCGCGTCATTGAACCTGATTCTGGCGCAGCGTCTGTGTCGAAAGCTGTGCCAGGCGTGCAAGAAGCCATCGGATGTCACCGAGGAGGCGCTGATCGATGCAGGCGTGCCGCCGGATCGCATCGGGACGTTCACCGTGTACGAGCCCGGCGGTTGCCGCGATTGCAACGACCGCGGCTACCGCGGCCGCGTGGCCGTGTACGAAGTGATGCCCTTCTGGGACGGGCTGAAGGAGCTCGTGATCAACGGCGCGTCCGCGGCCGAGCTGAAGCAGGAGGCGATCCGGCTCGGGATGAGCAGCCTGCGGATGAGCGCGCTGAACAAGATGATGCAGGGCGTGACCACCCTGTCCGAAGTCGTCGGAAACACCGCCCCCGATAGATTCTAGAGAAGAACCGTCGTAGCTCGGCAGCGCGTACTGCCGACTGCGAACTGCAAACTGCCGACCCGAGGTATTGAAGTGGCGAACCTGCATCAACTCTTGAAAGCGATGGTCGAGAAGGGCGCTTCCGACCTCCACATCACGACCGGGTCACCGCCACAGCTCCGGATCGACGGCGAGCTCGTGCCGCTGAAGACCGCGCCGCTCACGCCCGTCGAGACCAAGCAGATCTGCTATTCGATCCTGACCGACGCGCAGAAGCACAAGTTCGAGGAGGAGAACGAGCTCGACTTGTCCTTCGGCGTGAAAGGCCTCTCCCGCTTCCGCGCGAACGTGTTCATGCAGCGCGGAGCCGTGGCCGGCGCGTTCCGGACCATTCCCTTCAAGATCCTGACCTTCCAGGAGCTCGGACTCCCGCCGGTCGTCGCCGAGCTCTCCAAGAAGCCGCGCGGCTTGATCCTCGTCACCGGCCCGACCGGGTCAGGGAAGTCGACCACGCTGGCGTCGATCATCGACAAGATCAACAGCGAGCGTCATGAGCACATCATGACGATCGAAGATCCGATCGAGTACCTGCACCCCCACAAGAACTGCCTGGTGAACCAGCGCGAAGTGGGCGCCGACACCAGGAGCTTCAAGCTCGCGCTCAAGTACATCCTCCGCCAGGACCCCGATGTCGTGCTCGTCGGCGAAATGCGCGACCTCGAGACCATCGAGGCCGCGATGACCATCGCGGAGACCGGTCACGCATGCTTCGGAACCCTGCACACCAACAGCGCAGTGCAGACCATCAACCGGCTCCTGGACGTGTTCCCGCCGTACCAGCAGCCCCAGGTGCGCGCGCAGATGTCGTTCAGCCTTGAAGGCATCATGTCTCAGGCCCTGCTCCAGAAGGCGGGCGGTCCCGGCCGCGTGCTGGCGCTGGAGGTCATGGTTCCGAATCCCGCGATCCGGAACCTGATCCGTGAGGACAAGGTGCACCAGATCTATTCGTCGATGCAGATCGGCCAGGCCAAGTACGGGATGCAGACCTTCAACCAGGCGCTGGCCGCCCTGCTTTCCCGACGTCTGATTACACAGGAAGAGGCGTTCGGACGCTCTTCGGACCCGGAGGAACTGAAGAACATCCTCGCCAGCGGATCGGCGGGAAACCTCCCCGGACAGCAGCGCCCAGGCGGACCCGGACACCGATAGCGCGATTAGTTGACGACCGGGGTACAATCAGTCGCCGTATCAGGAGGATTATCGGATGGCCGCACCCGCCACTGCCGCGAAGACCACACCGAAGAA
>JBAWAM010000411.1:0-2514 GCA_049589315.1 Myxococcaceae bacterium | reverse complement strand
GTGTCCTCCCACTCGATCACCCCGAGGATGTCGTGACGGTCGGTGATGAGCAAAGTGTCATAGCGCTCGTGCAATCCGAGCGTATTGGGTTGCCTCAGCTCCTGCACGACGTCCATGTTGTGCCCGTTGCGGTTCTTCCCCTGGAGATACCCGGCCCAGTTTCCTCCGCCCCAGGTACGCGCCCGGATCGGCGAACCGATGACGTTCTGCTGGTTCCAGTTGATGTCCTTCCCGAGTCCGGTGGCGATCAACTCGACGTAGTCGGGCATCGGGTTGTCGAGCAGGCTGTGACCGGAGAAGAAGATCCGCGCGCGGGTGAGACCGCCGGTGGGGGGCGGGCCTGCGTCGGGAGTGCCGGCATCTGGAGTTCCCGCATCGGGGATTCCGGCGTCCGGCTCATCGGAGGAGCCCGCGTCTGGCGTGCCTCCGTCCGGCTCACCCGCATCCGGAGAACCGGCGTCGTTCCCGACCGGGTCTTTGATTCCGGCATCCAGATGGGAGCCGGCGTCGTGGTCGTCTCCGGAATCGGGAAGGACCGGCAGCGGCTCGCCTTCGATCGTTCCGACCGAACCCGCGCAGCCGATTCCCAGCACGCTGCCGAGCACCACTCCAACGATCCAGAATCGCGATCCGCTCGTCATATTGATCCTCTGCTGAGAACTCCGTGTTTTCGGCTCAGACTCAGGCGACCTTGACGTCCCCGGTTCCGGGCACCGTCTTCCCCTCGGCCTCTTCGACGATGCGCCGCAGGCGCGACGCCAGCGCTCTCACGTTCGGCTCCAGCACCATGCTGTCGTGATCGCCGGGCACCTCGTAGACCTCGAGTTGCGCCGCATGCTTACTCCAGCCGTTGTCCGGGTACATGTACTCGCGGTCTTTATTCAACATTCGACCTGGCCCGAGAACGTAGGCCGGATTGAGCTTCGGCCGGAAGAGCACCACCCGCCCGTCGTAGGGCCGGATGTTGTAACGCGACAGGGCCCGGCGGAACGCCGCCTCGATCGCGTCGTTGTGCAGCTCCGTGGGCGCCTGGGCCACGGGCTCCTCGAACCGGCGCCGGATCTTCCCCAGCTCCCACTCGGCGCGGTCCTGGGCCCACTTCAGCACGTACCCGGGCCCCTGCTTCTCGAACCGCTGCTTCTGCACGAGGAGCCTGTCCTGGAGCGACAGCTTCGCCGGCATGAGCGATCCGGGCGTGTCGAGGAGCACCACCCGCGCAACCTCCTCACCCATCGCGCGGAGCTGGTGCGCCATCTCGTACGCGGAGAAGCCGCCGCCGGAGAACCCGCCGAGGAAGTAGGGCCCGTGTGGCTGCACCGTGCGCATCTCCGCGAGGTACGCCTCCGCCATCTCCTCGAACGTCTCGTGCGGCGCCTGCTGTCCGTAGAGGCCGCGCGCCTGCAGCCCGTAGAACGGCCGGTCGGTGCCGAGCAGGTGCGCGAGGTGCCTCAGGTTGAGCACGTTCCCGAACATGCCGGCGACCAGGAAGAACGGCGTCTTCGGCCCGCCCTCTCCGGGGTGCATCGCCACCAGGTGGGTGTAGCGCGTCTGCGGCGCCGCTTCGGCCGCGCCCACTGGTACCTCTCCTCGCGCGGCCGCGATGCGCTCGGCGCACTTCGCGATGGTCGGCGCCTCGAAGAGCACGGAGATGGGGAACTCGATCTGGTAGGCCTTCTTGATCTTCGCGAACAAGCGCACCGCGATCAGCGAGTGTCCGCCGAGGTCGAAGAAGCTGTCTTCGACGCCGACCTGCTCCACGCCGAGCAGCTCCTCCCAGAACCCGGCGAGGGTCCGCTCGAGGTCGTTGCGCGGGGCGACGAAGGTGCTGTCGAGCTCGGGTCGGGCGAACTTCGCGCCGCTGCCGGCGTCGACCTGCGGTGCCCGGTCCAGCTCCTGCTTCAGCGCGTCGAGATCAAGCGAGCTGACGATCACCTGGGGCGACGCCGTGGCGAGGACCCGAATGAACGCCTCTCCGCCCTCGGCGGGACGGATCCCTTCGGCGACCTGCCGGCGCAGGCGCTCCTCGGCGGGTGAGCGCGGCGCGGAAGACGAGGCGCCGGCCTCGCGCGTCGGCTCGAACTCCACCTCGGACGCAGCAGGCGCCGCCGACACCGCGAACGCGGCGGTGGCGGCCAGCCGCTTCATCGCGAAGCCGCGGACCTCCATCAGCACGCGGCCGTCCGCACCGGCCAGATCGACGTCGAACCGGACGAAGCCGTCGCCCGCGTCGTGGCAGCGGACCCAGCTCCACACCTCGGCGGGGAGCGCGCCGTGGACCCGGACCCGGTCGTAGGACACCGGCACCCAGAGCGAGTCGGGCGTGTAGCCGGGGACGAGCTCGATCGCGAAGCCGGTGGCAAAGTCGAGCAGGGCAGGGTGCAGCAGCACACCCCTTTCCAGATCCACGCGGTGCGCTTCCTGGAGCGCCACCCGCGCCAGCGCCTCGCCCTGTCCGAACCAGGCCTCACGCAGCACGCGCCAACGCGCGCCGAACCGGAGCTGGGCCTCCTGGAG
>JBAWAM010000410.1:0-9022 GCA_049589315.1 Myxococcaceae bacterium | reverse complement strand
CGCAATGGCGTCGACGCTGGCGCGCTCGTATCCGTGCTCGCGGAAGAGTTCGAGAGCGCCGCGCATGATCTGCTCGCGCTTGATCGGTGACAGTTCAGGGAGCTTCTCCGGGTCTCTCCTCATGCATCTAAACTAAACCGTTTAGTATTGACGGTCAAAGCTAAACCGCCTAGTTCTGAGGTCCTCGACGTCCTTGACGCAGCGCAAGACGAAACGGACCCGGGTCCGTGGGAGCATTGGTTTGAAAATCCAGGATTCTTCGAAGTTCCGGTCCACCGGCAGTGCGCGGATGCGCTCGCTCGTGTGTGCGGCGGGCGTGCTGTCCATGGGCCTGCTGGTGGGCTGCAAGGACGCGCCGGCGGCCGCCGCGCAGGGCGCGCCGAAGCCCGTCGAGGTGGGCGTGTATGAGGTGACCCCGGCGTCCGTGATGCTGACGCGCGAGCTCCCCGGACGCACCTCTCCCTACCGCGTCGCCGAGGTCCGCGCCCGGGTCGACGGCATCGTGCTCGAGCGCCTCTTCGAAGAGGGCAGCGACGTGAAGAAGGGGCAGCAGCTCTTCAAGATCGATCCGCTGCCGTACCAGGCCGCCCTGGCCAGCGCCGAAGCCTCCCTGGCCCGTGCGCAGGCGAACGTCGAGTCGAACCGGCTGCTCGCGGAGCGCTACGAGACCCTGATCGCCGAGCGTGCGGTGAGCAAGCAGGAGTACGACAACGCCGTCGCCGCCCACAAGGCGTCGGAGGCGGACGTGGCCGCGGGGAAGGCGGCCGTGCAGAGCGCGCGGATCAACGTGGGGTACACCCGGGTGACCTCGCCGATCGACGGGCGGATCGGCCGCTCGGAGGTGACCGAGGGCGCCTACGTGCGCATGGCCGAAGGCAACCTGATGGCCACCGTCACCCAGCTCGATCCGATGTACGTCGACGTGACCCAGCCCTCCACCGAGGTGCTGAAGCTCCGGCGCGATCTGGAGAGCGGGAACCTGGTGCGGGACGGCGACGGCGCGAAGGTGACCCTCGCGCTGGAGGACGGCACCCTCTACGCGCACAAGGGCAAGCTCCAGTTCTCCGACGTGACCGTCAACCCGACCACCGGATCGATCACCCTTCGCGCGATCTTCCCGAACCCGGATGGCCAGCTTCTGCCGGGCATGTTCGTCCGCGCGCAGCTCGAAGAGGGCACCAGGCCCAGCGCGCTGCTCGTTCCCCAGATCGCACTCACGCGCGACGCGCAGGGCAAGGCGAGCGTCCTGGTGGTGGGCAAGGACAACAAGGTGGAGCTGCGCTCCGTGGTCGCGCCGCGTACCGTGAATGACAAGTGGATGGTGACCGAAGGCCTCGACGCCGGGGACAAGGTCATCGTCAATGGGCTTCAGAAGGTCCGGCCGGGCGCGCAGGTCTCCATCGCGCAGCCCCAGGCCACCCGGGCCGCCGCCCGCTGAAGCTCCCCCAATCACTGCATCTGAATCAGTAGACCGGAGTCGTCGTGGCCAGATTCTTCATCGATAGACCCATCTTCGCGTGGGTCATCGCCATCCTGATCATGCTGGCGGGAGGTCTCTCTATCTTCTCGCTGCCCGTCGCGCAGTTCCCGGCGATCGCGCCGCCCGAGATCGGCATCCGCGCGACCTACCCGGGCGCGGACGCCAAGACGCTCGAAGACACCGTCACCCAGGTGATCGAGCAGGCCATGAACGGCATCGACGGCCTCCGGCAGATGACGTCGGAGAGCAACAGCGCCGGCTCGGTGAACATCAACATCTCGTTCGAGCCCGGCACTGATCCGGACATCGCGCAGGTGCAGGTGCAGAACAAGCTCGCCACCGCGACCACCCGACTTCCCGAAGAGGTCCAGCGGCAGGGCCTCCGGGTCGCCAAGACGGCGCGCAACTTCCTCCAGATCTTCGCCTTCGTCTCCCAGGACGGGAGCATGAGCCGCGTCGACATCGCGGACTACATCGCCTCGAGCATCCTCGACCCGATCTCGCGCGTCCCCGGCGTGGGTGAGACGCAGCTGTTCGGCGCGTCGTACGCGATGCGCATCTGGCTGAACCCGGACAAGCTCACCTCCTACAAGCTCACCCCGGGCGACATCGCCGGGGCGATCCGGGAGCAGAACGCCCAGGTCTCCGCCGGTCAGCTCGGCGGCGCGCCCTTCGTCCCGGGCACGACCTTCAATGCCACCATCACCGCGCAGAGCCGCCTCACCACGGCAGAGGAATTCCGCAACATCCTGCTGCGCGTGAACTCCGACGGATCGCAGATCCGTCTGGGCGACGTGGCCCGGGTGGAGCTCACCGGTGAGAGCTTCATCACCGACTCCTATTACAACGGCATGCCCTCCGCCTCGCTGGGCGTGAAGCTGGCGACCGGCGCCAACTCCCTGGAGACCGCCGAGAACGTGAAGGCGAAGCTCGAGGAGCTGTCGGCGTTCTTCCCGCCCGGGCTGGAGGTGAAGACCTCCCTCGACACCGCTCCGTTCGTGCGGCTGTCCATCGAGAGCGTGGTCATCACGCTGTTCGAGGCGCTCCTCCTCGTCTTCCTGGTGATGTTCCTGTTCCTGCAGAACTTCCGGGCGACGCTGATTCCGACCATCGCCGCCCCGGTCGTGCTGCTCGGCGCCTTCGGCGTGCTCCATGCCTTCGGCTTCAGCATCAACACCCTGACCATGTTCGGCATGGTGCTGGCCATCGGCCTGCTCGTCGACGATGCGATCGTGGTGGTGGAAAACGTAGAACGCGTGATGGCCGAAGAGGGGCTCTCGCCGAAGGAGGCCACCCGGAAGTCGATGGGGCAGATCAGCTCCGCCCTGTTCGGCATGACCTCGGTCCTGTCCGCGGTGTTCATCCCGATGGCCTTCTTCGGCGGCTCCGTCGGCGTGATCTACCGCCAGTTCTCCATCACCATCGTCTCCTCCATGGCGCTCTCGCTGCTGGTGGCGATGACGCTCACCCCGGCGCTCTGCGCCACGCTGCTCAAGCCCGGGCACCACGGAACGCGAAACAGGGTCTTCACCTGGTTCAACCGCACCTACGAGAAGGGCGAGAATGCCTACGAGGGCGCGGTGGCCGGACTGCTTCGCCGCCGCGGCCGCTCGATGCTGGTGTTCGCGGGGATCGTGGTGGTGATGGGCGTGTTGTTCATGCGGCTGCCCACCGGCTTCCTCCCCGAAGAGGACCAGGGGCAGATGATGGTCATGGCCACGCTTCCGCCGGGCGCCACCCTCGAGCAGACCGACAAGGTGACGAGGCAGATCTCCGACTACCTGCTCAACGAGGAGAAGGCGGCAGTCCAGTCGGTGATGATGATCAACGGCTTCAACTTCGGCGGTGTGGCCCAGAACAACGGCATCGCCTTCATCAAGCTGCGTGACTGGTCCGAGCGCGGGTCCGACGAGCTCAAGGCGCAAGCCGTCGCCCGCCGCGCCCAGCAGGCCTTCTCGAAGATCACCGAGGCGAACGTGTTCGCCTTCACCCCGCCGGCGGTCCCCGAGCTGGGTACCTCCACCGGGTTCGAGGTCCAGTTGGTGGACCGAGCGGGTCACGGGCACGACGCGCTGATCGCCGCCCGCAACCAGCTCCTCGGGGCCGCCTCGCAGCACCCGGATCTCACTCGCGTGCGTCCGAGCGGCCAGGAGGACACGACCCAGTACAAGATCGACATCGACCAGGAGAAGGCGTCCGCGCTGGGGCTGTCCATGGCCACGGTGAACCAGACCCTGGCCGCCGCGTGGGGTGGCAGCTACGTCAACGACTTCGTCGACCGGGGCCGCGTGAAGCGCGTCTACATCCAGGCCGACGCCCCCTACCGCATGCAGCCGGAGGATCTGGGCCGCTGGTACGTCCGCAACAACCAGGGGGAGATGGTGCCGTTCTCCGCCTTCACCACCGGACGCTGGATCTACGGCTCGCCGCGGCTCGAGCGGTTCAACGGCGTCGCCTCCGTCCAGATCCAGGGCGAAGCGCCGCAGGGGAAGAGCTCCGGTGAGGCCATGGCCGCGATCGAGGAGCTCGCCACGAAGCTCCCCCCGGGCTTCGGCATCGAGTGGTCCGGCATGTCCTACGAAGAGCGGCTCTCCGGATCGCAGGCACCAATGCTGTACGCGCTGTCGCTGCTGATCATCTTCCTGCTGCTGGCCGCCCTCTACGAGAGCTGGTCGGTGCCGTTCTCGGTGATGATGGTGGTGCCGCTGGGCGTGATCGGCGCGATTGGCGCGGCCTTCCTGTTCGGCCTGAAGAACGACGTCTACTTCCAGGTCGGCCTGCTCACCATCATCGGGCTGTCGGCGAAGAACGCCATCCTCATCGTGGAGTTCGCCCGCGAGCTGAGAGAGCACCAAGGAAAGGGCCTGGTCGAGGCGGCGGTCGAGGCGGCCAGGCTGCGCCTGCGGCCCATCCTGATGACCTCGCTGGCGTTCATCCTGGGCGTGGTGCCGCTGGCGATCTCCAACGGCGCGGGCGCCGGCGGTCAGAACGCGATCGGCATCGGCGTCATCGGCGGAATGATCACGGGTACGGTCTTCGCCGTCCTCTTCGTGCCGGTGTTCTTCGTGGTGATCATCGGGCTGTTCAGCAAGGACAAGAAGAAGGAGGAGGACGCGCCCCCCGCGCCTCCCGCACCTTCGGAGCTGACGCCGGCGGTCGAGGGAGGCGTCCATGGTTAGGCGGAAGATTGTAGGAACGCTGGTCTGCGCAGTGCTGGTGGGCGGGTGCACCCTGGCCCCGGCCTACACCCGGCCCGAAGCCCCGGTCAGCCAGGCGTACCCGGTCGAGACGAAGGAAGAAGGGGACGCCCACGCGGCGGATCTGGGCTGGCGCGACGTCTTCGGCGACGAGCGCCTGCAGTCCCTGGTGTCGCTGGCGCTGGAGAACAACCGCGACCTGCGGGTGGCGGCGCTCAACGTCGAGCGGGTGCAGGCGCAGTACCGGATCCAGCGCGCGCCGCTGTTCCCCAACGTGGGGCTCGGCGCCAACGCCACGTTCCAGGAGCTGCCCTCGGCCATCCCCAGCAGCGCGTTCATACCGAAGTCGCAGTACTCGTTGAACCTCGGGGTCACCTCGTGGGAGCTCGACTTCTTCGGGCGGACCCGCTCGCTGAGCGACGCTGCCCTGGAGCAATACTTCGCCACCGACGAGGCCCGGCGGAGCGCGCACCTCGCCCTGGTGGGGCAGGTCGCGACCGCGCACTTCAACGAGCGGGCAACCTCTGACCAACTCGAGCTGGCGCGCAAGACGCTGCAGCTCGTGGAGGAGTCCTTCCGGCTCACCCAGCGCAGCTTCGAGCTGGGCACTTCGTCCGAGCTCGACCTGAAGACCGGGGAGAGCCAGGTGGAGACCGCTCGCGCCACCCTCGCCTTCTACGAGCAGCAGCACGCCCAGGCGGTGAACGCGCTGGTGTTCCTGATCGGCCGGCCGCTGCCGGACGATCTGCCTGCGTCGAAGCCTCTGGGCGAGGCGACGGTGATGGCCGATCTGCCCGCCGGTCTCCCGTCCGATCTGCTCGCGCGTCGCCCGGACATCCTGGCGGCGGAGCACCAGCTGCTGGCGGCCAACGCCAACATCGGCGCGGCGCGCGCGGCGTTCTTCCCCAGCATCAGCCTCACCGGCGCCGGTGGCCTCTCCAGCCCCGATCTCGGCTCGTTGTTCGCCGGGAGCGCGTTCACCTGGAACTTCATCCCCCGGCTCAACCTGCCGATCTTCCAGGGCGGCGCGCTGAAGGCGAACCTCGACGTGGCGGAGATCAGCAAGCGGATTGAGATCGCCGAGTACGAGCGGGCAATCCAGGCGGCCTTCCGCGACGTGGCGGACGCGCTGGTGACTCGCGAGACGATCGGGAAGCAGCTCGAGGCGCAGAAGGCCCGGGTCGCCGCAGAAGAGCGCCGGTACCAGTTGGCGGAGATGAGGTATCGGGCGGGGATCGAGCGGTACGTGACCCTGCTCACCGCCCAGCGCGACCTCTACTCCGCGCAGCAGCAGCTCATCGACGTGCAGTTTGCCCGGCTGGCCAACGTGGCCAACCTGTACCGGGCGCTGGGCGGCGGCTGGAACGAGAACACCGCCACCGCCGAGGCTGCGCCCGCGCAGCCCGGTCAGCAGGGCTGAAGCTCAAGCGGCGGCGAGTGAGGGTTCGCCCTCCGCTCGCCGCATGCGGCGGTGTCGGCGTGCTGCCCGCATCACCCCCTTCACCAGCTCGCTCACCCAGAGGATCGTCGACCCGACGCCGATGCACGCCAGCCACTGACCTGACGTGAGGTCGACCGTGTTGAAGAACCCGTGCAAGGCGTTCATTTCGACGATCAGCACCAGCAGCACGACGACCGCGACCGTCGCAGCGAAGGCAGACTTGTTCTCGAGCGTCTCCCGGCTGAACACGCTCCGGGTGTCGTGACGCACGTTGAGCAGGTTGAAGGCCTGGAAGAACACGAAGGTGACGAAGGCCATCGTGCCCGCGGTGGTGGGGACGCCCAGCCGCGGCTCCGGCCCCGGGGCATTGAGGAGCACCGCGAGTGTGCCGGCTGCCATCACCGCAGCCGCCAGCAGGATCCGCAGCAGCCGCGCTCGGTTCAGGATGCGCTCGCGGCTGGGCCGGGGCGGGCGGCGCATCGCGTCCTGACTCACCGGGTCGACTCCCAGCGACATCGCCGGGGGGCCGTCCATGATCAGGTTCACGAACAGGATCTGCAGCGCGGTGAAGGGTGTGCCGCCGGCAATCCCCGTCACCGACGCGATGAGGAACGTGAGCACGAACCCGAGCGCGGTGGAGACCTGGAAGCGGGTGAACTTGACGATGTTGTCGTAGATGCCGCGGCCCTCGCGGACGGCGGCGACGATGGTGGCGAAGTTGTCGTCGGTGAGGACCATGGTCGACGCCTCGCGGGTCACCTCCGTCCCGGTGACGCCCATCGCCACGCCGATGTCCGCCTTGCGGAGTGCGGGTGCGTCGTTGACGCCGTCGCCCGTCATGGCCACGACCTCGCCGCGCCCCTGTAACGCGCGCACGATGCGGATCTTGTGCGCCGGTGAGACCCGCGCGATCACGCCGATCTCCTCGAGCTGGTGGCCGAGCTCGGCATCGTCCTCGATTCCGTCCAGGTCGGCTCCGGTCACCGCCCGTCCGGGTATCCCGAGCTCACCGGCGATCGCCCCCGCCGTGACCGCGTGGTCGCCGGTGATCATCCGGACCCGGATACCCGCCTGCCGGCACTCGACGATCGCCTGCCGCGCCTCGACCCGCGGTGGGTCGACGATGCCGACGAACGCGGTGAGGGTCACCCGGTTCAGCAGCGATTTCGGGTCTCCGACGGACTCGAACTGATCGACCGGAAAATCCTGGAACCCCACCGCCAGCACACGAAGCCCCTGCTCGGCCAGCGACCTGTTGCCTCGCTCGAAGTGCGCGCGCACGGCGCCATCCATCGGCAGCACGCCTTCCTCTCCCAGGTAGCGGTCCGCCTTCCGTGCCAGCACGTCCGGAGCGCCCTTGATGAAACAGCGGACCACTTCATTGCCGCGCCCATCGGTCCAGCGATGGAAAGTCGCCATGAACTTGGTCTCGGATTCGAACGGGATCTCCAGAATCCGTGGGCGCTCCTCGCGCAGCGCGGTGACGTCGATGCCTCCCTTCTCGGCGAGGACGATCAACGCGCCCTCGGTCGGATCGCCCACCACCTCGCCGTCGCGAAGCACCGCGTCCGTGCACAGCGCCATCGCGGTCAGCGCCTCGTCGATCGTCTTCGGCAGGGGCGAGCCGTCCGTCGTCCGGATGCGACCGTCCGTCGAATAACCCTCTCCGGACGCGGTGAACCTCCGGTCCGACATCAACATCTCCCGCGCCGTCATCTGGTTCAGGGTCAGGGTGCCGGTCTTGTCCGTGCAGATCTGCGAAGTGCTTCCCAGGGTCTCCACCGAGGCGAGCCGCTTGACGATGGCGTTCCTCCGGGCGAGCCGGGCCGTTCCCATCGCCAGGGTGAAGGCGACCACTGCCGGAAGCCCTTCGGGAATCGCCGCCACCGCCAGGGAGACCGCGCTGACGAAGAGCGTGCCGAATTCCTCCCCGCGAACCAGGCCCAGCACGAAGACCACGAGGATGACCACGCCTGCGACCGCCGCGAGCGTCCGGCTCAGCGCGTTGATCTGTCGCTGGAGCGGCGTCGGCTCCGGCTCGGCTTCGTGCAGCAGATGGGCGATGCGGCCGATCTCGGTGTCCATCCCCGTCGAAGTGACCGCGGCCTCGGCCCGACCGCGGGTGACGGAGGTGTTCATGAACACAGCCGTCGAACGATCCCCAAGCGGTGCGTCTTCTGCGACCCGGGCGGTCGCGGACTTCTCGACCGCCTGGGCCTCGCCCGTGAGCGAGGACTCCTGAATCTCCAGCGAGGTCGCGGACAGCAGCCGACCATCGGCGGGAACCCGGTCGCCCGCCTCGAGGATGATGAGGTCGCCCGGAACGAGCTCCCGCGCATCCAGGCGGATGTTCCGCCCGTCGCGCCGCACAGTCGCCGTGGTGATGCTCATCTTGCGCAGCGCCTCCAGCGAGGCCTCCGCGCGCGACTCCTGAACGAAGCCGATCGTCGCGTTGAGCAGGACGACGACGATGATCGCGATCGGCGTCTTCCAGTCCCGAGCGACCAGCAGACTGACCACTGCCGCCAGCAGCAGGATGATGATCAGCAGGTCCTGGAACTGGCGGAGAAAGGCGCGCCAGCGCGGTTCACGGGGCGCCTCGGCGAGCTGATTCGGGCCGTAGCGGTCCTTCCGCCGTGCGGCCTCCGCCGACGAGAGTCCCACGCGGGGGTCCACCTCGAGCGCACGCGTCACGTCACCGGCACCGAGGGCATGCCAATTCGTCTTGGGGGCCATCCCGACAAAGCTGGCCCTCCCTCCCCCACGCGGCACCCGACCTGCGCCCCTCGGCGCGGTGGGCAAAAGACGACCCATCAGGTGCCCGGCTGCACGCTCCGTGTCGGGTCGCGAACCAGCGCACTCGCGATCCACATCGTCGGTGTCACCTTCACCTCCGCTTCGCAT
>JBAWAM010000409.1:0-7946 GCA_049589315.1 Myxococcaceae bacterium | reverse complement strand
ACTCCAGGAGCTCGGCACGCCGACCGCAGCGAAGGAAGTGCCGTTCACGATCAGCGGATTGGGTACGGGCACCCATCGCCTCCGCGCGATGGGCGACCGGAACGATGACGGCAGCTTCCTGCCCGTGATGGATCTCTCATCAGACGTCCACAGCTTCGAGCTGGATCTGGCGAACCCGCTCAAGGCCAGCGTCGAGAACGTGCGGATCCATCTCGGGACATCCTCCCCCGGACTGTGCACCCTTCACGGAATGATCCGATTGCCAAAGCCGACCGAGGGTGACCTCCTCCGCATCTCGGCGATCAGCGCGGATGTCCTCTCAGGCGGCGGTCTTGATCCGTCGGCGCTGCTGTCCCAGCTGCAGAACGGCGATCCGTTCGTCGTGAGCGTGACCCAGACGGAGTACCCGTACGTCCTGACTGATCTCAGTCCGGGCCGCTACGTCCCGGCCCCCCTGCTCACGAGCTTCGGCGCGGGCGGGCTCGCGATGAACGTGATCGCCAACCCGCTCGGCTCGGTGGAGTGCGGGGCGGACGAGATCAAGACGGCCAACATCGACTTCGGCCCGGTGGGGCTTTCCGGCGTGGTGACTCTGCAACCCGCCACCGCGCCTCAGGGGGTGGTCTGGGGAATCGTCGCGGCCAGAGGCCTCTCGCTGACCGCGGGGATCCAGGGCCTTCTGATGCCGGTCTTCTTCTCCCCCGTTCAGGGCGGTACCGACTTCACCGGGACCTATGCCGGCAACGCCCTTCGCACGAACACCCAGTTCGGGCTCAGGCTCTTCAGCAGCGCGGACTCGCAGAACCCCATCTCGGACGCCCTGCAGTGGATCATCACCCCGTTCGGGGCAGCCCCCGCCCACGCGCAGTTCCAGACGATGAATACCGACGTGACGGTCGACTTCGCGGTCCCGCAGCCCTGACCGCAGTCCCCTCTATCGGACGGCGGCGAGGAGCGCCTCGAGGTTTCCGGCGGGGCCGGGGACCTGCGAGTCGACGATGCCGATCACGTTGAGGCCGGCGTCCTCCACGAAGCTGCGGATGCGCTCGATCGCCTCGGCGCGAACCACCGGATCCCGGACGACGCCGCCCTTCCCAACGTTCTCGCGCCCGACTTCGAACTGGGGCTTCACCAGGGCCACCAGCACGCCACCGGGCTTCAGCTTCGGCAGCACGGACGGGAGCACCTGGGTCAGCGAGATGAAGCTCACGTCGATCACCACCATGTCGACCGGCTCGGGCAGGTCCTCGTCGGTGAGGTAACGCGCGTTCACCCGCTCGCGGGAGATGACCCGGGGATCCTTCCGGAGCTTCTCGTGCAGCTGTCCGTACCCGACGTCGATCGCGTGGACGCGCACTGCGCCTTCCTGGAGCAGGCAGTCGGTAAAGCCGCCGGTGCTCGCGCCGATGTCGGCCGCGACGCGATTCCGGACGTCGATCTTGAAGTGGTCGAGCGCACCCTTCAGCTTCAGGCCGCCTCGCGAGACATAGGGGAGCACTTCGCCCTTCAGGCGAAGCTCGGCATCTTCGGGCACCTGGGCGCCGGGCTTGTCGACGCGCTGATCGCCCACGATCACCTGGCCGGCGAGGATCATCGCCTGTGCTCTGGCCCGCGACTCGGCGAGGCCGCGCTCGAACACCAGCACGTCGAGTCGCTGCTTCTTCACCTTCACCGGAGCAGCCTCTCTGCCTCCGCCCGGATTCCCGCGGAATCGAGGCCGAGCTGCGCCCGCTGCGATCGCGCGTCGCCATGCCGGACGAACACGTCGGGAAGCCCGAGCAGACGGACCCTGGGCGCCACGCCGGCCTCTGCGAAGGTCTCGAGGACGGCACTCCCCAGTCCGCCCCGGCGGGTCCCCTCCTCCACCACCAACACCCGGCCACAGCGTGCCACCTCGAGGAGCGCCTCCCGGTCGAGCGGTGTGACGAACCGCGCGTCCAACACGCTCCACGGGCGATCCTCGACGGCCTCCAACGCGGCGAGCCCGGACGGCCCCAGCGCGACAATCGCCAGGTGGGGGCGCTCCACCCGCCGCAGCCACCGCGCGCCCACGGGGGCATCGACGGAGAGCGGAAAGCCTCCCGGAACGGCGGGAACCGTCAGGCGCGGGAACCGGATCGCAAACGGGCCACCCGACTCGAGGGCAACGCGCAGCAACGGCGCGACGTCCTCTCCCACGACCGGCGCGGCGATCGACAGGTTCGGGATGCACCGCAGATAGGCGACATCGAACGCGCCCTGGTGGGTGGCGCCGTCCGCGCCCACCAGTCCTGCGCGATCGATCCCGAACACGACCGGCAGCTTCGGCAGGCACACGTCGTGGATGATCTGGTCGTACGAGCGCTGGAGGAAGGTCGAGTAGATGGCCACCACCGGCCGCAGCCCCTGAGAGGCCATGCCCGCCGCGACGGCCACCGCGTGCTGCTCGGCGATGCCGACGTCGAAGACGCGATCCGGGAAACGCGCCTTCAGCGGGTTCAACGCCGATCCTTCGAGCATCGCGGGCGTGATCGCCACGACGCGTCGATCGCGCGCCATCTCCTGCTCGAGCGCGCTGGTGAAGGTCTCGCTGAAGGTGATCTGCCCGCCGCGCGATCGCACGAGCTTCCCGTCGCGCCACTCGTACGGCCCCATCGCGTGGCCGCGGGTGTGGAGATCGGCCTCGGCTTCGGCGAACCCCTTCCCCTTCTGGGTCACCGCGTGGACCACCACCGGGCGGTGGGAGCGCTTCGCCTCGCGGAGCGCCGCAGTCAGCGCAGGCAGATCGTGTCCGTCCACCGGCCCCAGATAGGTGAAGCCGAGCGCCTCGAAGAACGACCGCGCCTCGGACCCGCGGAGCATCCGCGAGACGGCGCCGACGTTGACCGAGATCGACATCTGGTTGTCGTTGAGCACGACCACCGGCCGCGAGCGGGTCGTGGCGGCGTTGTTCAGGCCTTCATACGTGAGCCCACCGGTCAGCGCGCCGTCGCCGATGATCGCCACCGCGCGCGCGTCGCTCCCGGTCAGCTCGAAGGTCTCCGCCATCCCCAGTGCAACGCTCACCGCGGTGCAGGCATGCCCCGCCCCGAACGCGTCGTGGGGACTCTCGGTCGGATCAAGAAACGGCGCGATCCCACCCTCCCGTCGCAGTGTGTCCATCCGGTCCCGACGCCCGGTGAGGATCTTGTGCGCATACGCCTGGTGACCGACGTCGAAGACCAGCTTGTCGTGCGGCGACTTGAACACCCGGTGCAGGGCGACGATCAGCTCGACCGCGCCCAGCGACGCACCGAGGTGTCCACCCACGCCGCCGCAGATCCGGATGATCTCCTCGCGCAGCTCCGCGCAGACCTGGGGGAGTGCGTCTTCCTGCAGTGCGCGCAGCGCGGTCGGCCCGTCGATCCGGTCGATCAACCGGCTCACGTCCGGCGCTCCACCGTGTACCGCGCCAGCGCCTGCAGGGGACCGGGCTCCGGCTCGAGCACGCGCACCGCCTCTATCGCCCGGGCCACATGCGCGTTCGCCAGCTCCCGCGCCCGCTCGAGCCCGACCACCGCCGGAAACGTGAACCGCCCCGCGGCGGCATCCGCACCGGTGGGCTTGCCCATCGCTTCGGCGGTCGCGGTCACGTCCAGCACGTCGTCCGCGATCTGGAACGCCAACCCTACGGCGTCGCCGTACACATGCGCGATTTCGAGCTGGGCCTCTCCGCCACCACCGGCGAGCACGCCCATCCGACAGGCGGCGCGGATCAACGCCCCGGTCTTCATCCGGTGCAGCCGGTTGAGGTAGTCGAGCTCCGCCGGTCGATTCTCGGCGATGTCGAGCACCTGGCCTCCGACCATTCCGATCGCCCCTGCGCCGACCGCGAGCTCCGCGGCGATTCGCCCGCGCACCGCCTCCGGGCCGCCCGCCGCCAGGGCGAACGCCTCGGTGAGCAATGCGTCGCCGGCGAGGATCGCCATCGCCTCGCCGAACACCTTGTGGTTCGTCGGACGGCCCCTCCGGAGGTCGTCATCGTCCATCGCCGGGAGGTCGTCGTGGATCAGCGAATAGGTGTGGATGTACTCGAGCGCGCAGGCGGCATCCTCCGCCACCCGCTCCCCGCCCTGCGACGTCCCGGCGACAGCGTCGGCGAAGGCGAGGCACAACACGGGCCGAAGTCGCTTCCCGCCGTCGAGCAGCGAATACGCCATCGCCTTCCAAAGGGGGGCGGGCGTGCGACCTTCGATGCCACCCAGACGGTCGGAAAGGAGTGCCTCAACGCGCGCGCGGGAGCGCGACAACCACGACTCGAGCTCGAACGACATATCTCTGGACCTCACGCCTCGGGATGGGGTTGCCCGATGATCTCCCGCAGCTTCGACACGAGGGCCTCGAAGTCCAGCGGTTTCCGGAAATAGGCCTGCGCGCCCGCCTCGAACCCGCGCCGGATGTCCTCGAGAGAGGTGCGCCCGGAGACGAACACCACCGGAATGTCCCGGAACTCCTCGTTCTGCTTCACCGACCTGCACAGCTCGAAGCCGTCAATCCACGACAGGTTCACGTCGAGGATGATCGCGTCAGGGTGGTCGGCGTGCAGGATGGAGATCAGCTTCAGCCCGTTGGCGGCCTCGAGGACCTCGAGCCCCTCGTCGCGGAGCATCGTCGCGAGGAGTTCGCGAGATTCCCGGTCGTCTTCGACCAGCACGACGCGACGCTGTTCCGGGGCCTCTGACATCGCCGCGCTCTTTACCGCCCCCGCGTGCGCGACGCCACAGGGTGGGGTCTAGAACGGAACGTCATCGTCCGGAGGCGGAGGCTTCGGCGCTCGGGTGGCCGCAGGGGCCGGCGCGGTAGGCGGGAGGTCGATCGGGACGGCCTTGTCCTCTCCCTCCTCGTGCAGGAGCTGCTCAATCCGCTTTTCCGCCTCGCCGAGAAGCCGCTCGCCCTTGCGAACGAGGCCGATCCCGTCTTCGAACGCCTTGAGCGAGTCCTCGAGGGACAGCTCGCCGCTCTCGAGGCGCTTCACCACGTCGTCGAGCCGCTGGACGACATCGCCATACGTATCGGAGGTCGCTTTGGATTCCCTGGCCATCGGTCGGCGAAATCTATGCGAGGTCCGGCTTCGTGCCTACGGCGGAGACGACAGTTGCCTCGATCCGGTCACAACTTTCGAGCGACTCGCACGCTGCCCCGGCGAGACGGACGGTGATGCTGTCTCCCGCCGCAACGTCCGCAGCCCGTCGAACCACGCGGCCGTCCGCCCGGAAGGTCACCGAGTAGCCCCGCGCCATCACCTTCAGCGGGCTCATGGCCTCCAGCTTGGCCGCATCCCCGAACAGTCGACGGCGGGCGTCGAACAGGCGCGCCCGCTGCAACTCCACCAACCGGCCCTGCTGCATCGAGAGCTTCCGATGCGCGTCCCGGATCTTCGCCTGGGGCGACTGCCGCTGCAGGACGCTCCGCGCCCGCTGCAGGGGCTGGGCGTTCCGACGGAGCGTCTCGCGTATCGCCGCGCGGAGTCGCTCCGACAGCTTCTGCAGCTCCTGTCGGTTCTGTCGAAGGCGCGCCTGGGGCCGCTGCCGGGAGAGTCGCTCGGCGAGCGCCTTCAGCGCCTCGCGCCGCTTCCGGACCGCCTGACGTGCCGAGCGATCGAGCCGGTCGGCCTGGGCGCCCAGGTGGAGCCGCTTCTGCCCCAGCACCCGGCGCGGATCCGACATCCGCGAACGGAGCCGCTCGATGCGCTGGCGGTCCGCCAGCACCTGCCGCTCGATCGCCTTGTGCAGTCGGCGTCGGGTGGTGGCCAGATGGAGCTCCAGATCCTGCAGCACCGGCGAGAGCTTCTCCGCCGCGGCCGACGGCGTGGGCGCCCGGTAGTCCGCGACGAAGTCGGCGATGGTGTGGTCGACCTCGTGGCCGATCGCCGAGACCACCGGCACCGGGCAGTCGAAGATGGCGCGGGCGACCGACTCCTCGTTGAAGGTCCAGAGGTCCTCGATGGAGCCACCGCCGCGCGTCACGACGATCACGTCGACGTCCGTGCGCGAGAGGCGCTTGATCCCCCGGACCACCTCCGCCGCGGAGCCTTCGCCCTGCACGCGCGCATCACAGATCAGCACTGGAATCCGGGGGTGCCGCTGATGCAACACCCGGAGGAAGTCGCGCAACGCGGCGCCCGTGAGGCTGGTGACGACGCCAATCCGCCGGGGCAGGAACGGGATCGGCCGCTGCGGCCGCACCCGCTTGTCCCCGAACAGCCCCTCCGCCATCAGACGTTCCTTGAGCTGCTGGAACGCCAGCGCCAATGCGCCTTCTCCGGCGGGCTCGATCCGCTGGACGATCAGGCTGTACCGGCCCTGGGGCTCGTAGAGGTCGATGCTGCCCTCGACGATCACCTCGAGCCCGTCTCGCAGCCGGAACTTCATCCGGCTCGCCAGGGATGCCCACACCTTGGTGTCGACGCAGGCGGTCGGGTCCTTGAGGCTGAAGTACAGGTGACCGCGCGCGTTCGCGCCCCGGAAGCCGGACACCTCGCCGCGGACCGTGACGCGCGGAAACCCGCTCTCGAGGGTTCCCTTGATCTGCCGGGTCAGCTCACCGACGGTGAGCACGGTCCGCTGCGGCTTCGGGGATGGCGCGGCGACGGGCGGAGCGACGGGCGCGGCAGGTGGCGGCGTCGAGGTCGCCCGCGCATCTCCGCCGACCGGAAGGGAGGCGGACATTCCGAAGAGGTCTCCCTGTCCCGGCTCCGGCGTGAGGGGAGATCGTGCCGGCGTTCCCTTCTTCATCGCGCGAGCTTCTCGATCCAGTTCTTCGCCTTGCCGTGGTACTCGTCTCCGGGCGCGGTCATCTTCAGCACCTCGCGGAACTTGAGCACCGCCTCGTCCGGGCTGGTGTCCTTCAGCTGATAGGCCGACATATAGACCTGGTAGGCCTGGCTTCGCGCCTCGTCGGCGATGGCCTTCGCGCCCGAGTGGCCCGGATCCGCTTCGAGCGCCTGGCTCGCCCAGTCGAGCGCGCGCCCCCAGTGGCCCATGTTCTTCGCCGCCGAGGCGTTCTTGTAGAACAGGCCCGCAGCGCGGGTGCCGGCCGCCCGGGCCATCTTGCTGCGTCGGCCGCCGCTGATCTCGCGGTCGAGCTCCAGCAACCGCGAGAGCCCCTTCGCGTCGAGGCTCTCGACCTTCTTGTAGAGCTCGGCGAACTGCCGGATCTTCGCGGCCAGGGTGCGGCATTGCGCGTGACTGGAAGCGCACGGGTCCGCCAGCGTCAACGCCCCGGACATGTCCCCGTCTACGTAGCGCTCGACCACGTCCTGCCAGGGCTTCGGCGCCTGTGGCCTGGCCTGGGGCTTCGGTGCGTCGCGCCGCGCGATCGCCGCCTTCGCGTCCTCGTGGAGCACGCTGGCGTCGCGGTGCTCGGGCCAGACGCGGAGGATGTCCTCGGTGATCTCCACCGCCTTCTCGAACTCGGACGCGCTCATCGCGGCGGTCGCCTCCACGAGGCGTTCATCGAGCTTCTTCCCCAGGCGGTTCTTCAGCTCCCGGTGCTTCTCGAACTGCTGCGTGTCCTGGGTCACCTTCCCGAGTGACGCGGCCGCCTCCGACAGGTGGTTCTTCACAAGCGCAGCCTCCGCCGCCTCGAGGTGCTGCTGGTTGGGGACCTCCACGTTGGCGCGATCCAGGTAGTCCTTCACCCCGGGGTACTGCGGCGCCACCGCGAGCAGTTCCTCGAACTTCGCCTTCGCGTCCACCCACTTGCCGTCGCGGACGAGGTTCTTGCCGTCCTGGAAGATCGCTCCGAATTCGCCGAGCCGCTTTCGCTGCTCCTGCTGCTGCGCGATCGATTCTGAGTTCCGCGACTCCACCACCATCCGGGCGACTGCGAGCCCGCCGAGGATCACCACCGCGGCTGCAGCGCCGATGAGGAGGAGCTTCTTCTTGCGGGCTTTCGCCTCGGGATCCACCGCGGGCGCGCCCCGCGAC
>JBAWAM010000408.1:0-4114 GCA_049589315.1 Myxococcaceae bacterium | reverse complement strand
AGTCGAGCAGGGGACCTGCAGCCAGGCCTCGACCGCGCCGGCGTGGACCGCGGCGACTACCGGGCGTCCGGTGATCACCAATGTCACGGCGGTTGGGTCCGCGACCTCCAGTTCGACGACCGAGTGCGGTGACGGTGGCCCGAAGACGGAGTTCACGGTGAGCTTCTATTCGGCGACGCCGTTGTTCAATACGGGCACGTTTGCGACGTGGAAGCTTCAGGTGAATGCAAGGTTTACTGGCGGCTGGGAGAACGCCGCTTTTGAAGGCGCCATGGTCCCCGTCAACGCCAACGTTGGCATGTTCACCTTCGGCGTCTGTGGCCGTGATTCAGGTACCGGGGCAATTTATGTCGAACTCCCGGGCCAGCCGAACGCGACCTCGAACGCGGCCTGCGTGACCTGGTAGTCGCTGCTGCAACCTTGAGATGAACAAAGGGCTGTCGGGGGAAACCCGGCAGCCCTTTCTGCATGCGTCCAGCCGGGGCGTGATTTGATTCTTGGGCGGGCGCAAGCGATGAGTCGACCATCAATCGGGCGCGATGGCGATCACAGCCAGCCCGGGAAAGCAGGCAATCGGTCGCATCATCCGCCTCTGATAGACGCGTCGCCGCGCCGGAGTGAATCCCCCTCGTCCAGGGACCAGAACCCGTCTTCCAACTTCTAGACGGTCAGGCCCCCTCGCTCCCTCTGAGCCGGGAAAAACAGGTCGGCCCCTCGCAAGCGCCCTGCCAACGCGTCCGTCGAGCGGTTAGAACACTGGAAAGCCATGAAGACACCATTCGAACCGCAGATGCCGGATCTGCCGGTGCGCCGCATCGAGGAGATGGGGCTGAAGGAACTCGAGCGCCTCCGCCTCATTCTCCGAGGTGGCTCGGTGATCGAGTGGCGTCGGCTCCACTTCCAGACGCGGGACGAGGTGGACCGGTTCCTGCGGCTGATGCAGCTCGATCCGGACAGCCCGGTCGATCAGGCGTGGATGCGCACGGTGCTCGCCGACGCGGTCGCCTACCTCCGCAAGATGTTCAACTACCAGGTCGCCGAAGCGGTCGCGTCGCCCGAGGAGGTCCACGATCTCTTCCTCTACGCCGCGGGGGTGAAGGAGCCGGCGCGCTACCGGCGGATCGCCTGCATCGTGCTGAAGGTGATGCACGTGCTGCAGCACATCGATGGGCGGGACCTCCTCTTCCACGTCGACGTCTCCGAAGCCGAGATTGCCGAGCTGGTATCCCGCCGGGTTGCCGCGGTCGTGCAGGAGATGACGGCCAAGGGCATCCCGATCGTCGAGTTCGCCCTCTCCTTCAAGAGTCGCGATTCCCTGGTCACCAAGCTCCTGGCGAAGAAGGAAACGGTCGCGGCGCAGATCTACGACAAGACCCGGTTCCGGATCGTGACGCGCCGGCGCGAGGACATCCCGGTTGCGCTCTACTACCTCACGCAGCGGCTGTTCCCGTACAACTTCGTGGTGCCGGGACAGACGGAGAATTCGCTGATCCAGTTCAAGGATCTCCTCCAGCAGTACCCGAACCTTGCCCGCGAGGCGGAGAAGCTCCAGCTGTACCTGGACTACGAGGAGGACACCGCGGAGCACATGGGGAAGAACCTCTTCTCCGGCAGCCAGTACCGCGTCCTCAACTTCGTGGTCGACATCCCCATCCGGCTCGACGCGTACCTCCCTCCGCCGGAGCAGGACACGCGTGAGCGCAAGAACCGCCTCGGCTTCGGCCTGATCGAATTCCAGATCGTGGACCAGGACACCGCGATCGCGAACGAGGAAGGGGAGAGCTCGCACGAGCGCTACAAGCACCGTCAGAAGCTGAAGGTGCTGCGGCGCCTATCACGAGGTCTGGTGGTGCCCCGCCCGAAGGAGGAGAAGGAGCCGCAGCGACGTCAGAAGCCGAAGTCGGACGTCTAGCGCTTCTTCCGGTTCTTCTTCTTGTTCTGGCGCTCGCGCTTGCGCTTCTCCTTCAGCGCGTCGCGTTCGCTGTCCGAGACCGCCTTGGCCTGGGGGCCCATCGAGTAGCCCATCATGCGAGCGCGGGCCATCTGGGCCTGGCTCATCGGCGGGGTGTAGCCCGGCGCAATCTGGGGAAGCTGCATGGGCATACCGCCGCCCATCCCGCCCATGGCCTGCTCCATCATCTTCGCGTCCTTCCCGAAGACCGAGCCGAGGTCCATGCCCTTCATCTTCTGCAGCTGGGCCATCTGCTTGAAGCCGGGGATGCGCCCGAGCAGGCCGGGGTTCTGACCGATCGACCCCATCACCTGCTGCATCATCCCGAACTTCTGCATCAGCTCCTTCACGTCTTCCTTCTTGCGACCGGAGCCTTTGGCGATGCGCTCGAGACGGCTCGCGTTGATCAGCGAAGGATCGACTCGCTCCTTCTCCGTCATCGAGTTGAACATCGCCTCGATCTTGTCGAGCTCCTTCTCGTCGGGATTGAGCTGCTCGGTCATCTCGCCGAAGAGCGGGAACTTCTCGAGCAGATCCTTGAGCGGCCCCATCTTGCGGACCATCCGGATCTGATCGACGAAGTCGCGCATCGTGAAGCGACCAGAGAGGAGCTTCTCGGCGTCCTCCTGGGCCTTCTTCTCGTCGACGACCTGCTCGAAGTCCTTCATCAGGCCGACGATGTCGCCGAAGCCGAGGATGCGGCTGGCGAGACCATCTGGCCGGAACTCCTCGAGGCGGTCCATCGCCTCGCCCATGCCGAGGAACTTGATCGGCTTGCCGGTGACTTCCTTGATCGACAGGGCCGCGCCGCCGCGGGCATCACCGTCGAGCTTCGTCAGGATGAAGCCGTCGAGCGAGAGGCGCCGGTCGAACTCGGCCGCGGTGCGCACCGCGTCCTGACCGATCATCGCGTCGCAGACGAGCAGGATGTTGTCGGGCTGGACCCCGGCCTTGATCGCCTCGAGCTCGTGCATGAGCTCTTCGTCGATCGCCAGCCGGCCGGCGGTGTCGATCAGCACCACGTCGCAATTCTGCTTGCGGGCGGCCTCGTAGCCCATCTTCGCCAGGTCGGGTGGCGAGGTGTTCGGCTCGTGGAACACCGGCACGTTCAGCCGCTGGCCGAGCACCTTGAGCTGATCAACGGCGGCGGGACGGTAGATGTCCGCGGCGACCAGGAGCGGGCGGCGCCCTTCCTTGAGGAGCTTGTTGGCGAGCTTGCCGGTGGTCGTCGTCTTACCCGACCCCTGCAGACCGACCATCATGATGCCGGAGACCTTGTCCTTCGGCTTGAGCTTGAGCGAGGTGTCGACCGGGCCCATCAGGGCCTCGAGCTCGTCGTGGCAGATCTTCACGAAGTGATCGCCTGGCGCGACCTTCACCTTCTTGCCGGCCTTGTCGGTGACCGTGGTCTGGACGACCTCGCCGACGGCCTTCTCGCGGACGCGGGCGACGAACTTCTTCACGACGTCGAAAGAGACGTCGGCCTCGAGGAGCGATACGCGGATATCGCGCAGCGACTCGTCCACGAGTTCAGGGGTGATTTCGGTCTTTCCTGCCAGCCGGTTCTTGGCCGAGCGGAAACCTTTGGTAACGGTCTCGAGCATAGCGGGGGCGATGTACTACAAAACGCCGGGGGGCAGGCGTCCCTTCCGCACGAGAGGGGGAGGGGGGAGAACCCGAACGGAAGAGGCCTGCCTGCCCCGACCGGACGAGAACATCGGGGCCCCTTCCCGAATTCTCCCGAGGCCTGGCCCGCGCGCTCGGTCACTTGCTCTTCTGGCTGCCGCAAAATCTGCGCACGGATCGGCCGGAAGCGAACGGAATGCGGCGTTGACCTTGAACTTTCAAGGGGCGATGTACCCGGCACGCTTCTTCCAAAGAGGCTCGGAACAGATTTCAAACACGGTGGAGAGATGAAGGCACAGACCCATTTTGTCCTGGCAGCGCTCGTGATCTGCGGGCTGTCCTCCCTCGGCGCAGTAATGGCGGAGAAAGAGCATGCCGAGGAGGCGGCGCGGCTCGCGGCGATTGCGGCGGCGGAGGAGGAGAAGAAGAAGGCCGAGGCGGCCCCTGTCGTGGCGACCGCCGTCGAGGCCACCCCCGAGCGGATCGCCCAGGGCGCGCAGCTGTTCAAGTCACTGGGATGCGAGGCCTGCCACTCTG